>JAUNBY010000319.1 GCA_030526935.1 Clostridia bacterium | reverse complement strand
ATCTGGGCGATCTGAGGCCCGGCGGCATGGTGGTTGTCATCGACTATCGCATACCCACCGCCACCACGCTTTCCGGAGCGGAAAACTATCCCGGCGATGTGCTCGAACGCCTCGGTGAGCACGCCGTAACGTGCGTAATGGACGCTGCGGCTATCGCCCGGGATCTCGGCAACGCCAGAAGCATGAACGTAGTGCTGCTGGGCGCACTGGTGAAGCTCATGAAGCTGGAAACGCTCGACTGGGACGCGGCGCTCGCGGCCTGCATGAAACCCGGACTTATTGAACTGAACCGGCGGGCGCTTCAGGCGGGCATGGCCGAAGCGGAGCGCGTTTGAGCTAGGCAGGTGGCGGACGGGGAATTCCCCGCCCGCCGCCGCTCATATTCCAAATTTATGACAATCAGGAGGCATGGATATGGTCTATCAGAATTTCGATGAGATACTCGCCAACATGCGCAACAGGCCGGCTCTTACGCCCATGGCTATAGCGGCGGCGGGGGACCGGCATACGCTTGAGGCCGCCGTGAAAGCGCAGCGCGAGGGCATTGCCCTTCCGATACCCGTGGGCGACGGCGAATCGATTCGCCGCATACTGTACGAGTTGGGCGCCGATCCGACGCAATATGAGATCCACGATGCGCCCGATCCCGCCGAAGCCGCTCGAGAAGCGGTGCGCCTTGTCCGCGAGAGACGGGCGGGCTTTCTGATGAAGGGTATGCTTGATACGGGAGTACTGCTCAAGGCGGTGGTAAATAAAGAAAGCGGCCTGGGCGGGGGAAGCGTCATGAGCCACTTCACCGCCTTTGAAGTGCCGGGTTATCACAAACTTCTGGTTCCCGTCGACGGAGGAATGGTGCCCTATCCGACGCTGGAACAGAAAGCCGCCATCATCCGCAATACCGTGAGCGTGTTGCGCGCGATGGGCTATGACTGCCCCAAGGTGGGCGTCGTGACATGCGTCGAGAAGGTCAATCCCAAGATGCCCGAAACCGTGGAAGCGCGGGCGCTGGCCGAAATGAACCGTAACGGCGAGATCACGGGCTGTATCGTTGACGGCCCCGTTTCCTACGACTGCGCCGTCAGCGCGGAAATCGCGCGGGCGAAGGGCTACGAAAGCCCTATAGCCGGGGATGTTGACGTTTTGCTCGCTCCAAATATACACGCGGGCAACGTCATGGGTAAAATGCTTTTGTGTACCTGCGGGGCAAAGATGGCGGGCTTTGTGGCGGGAGCCACCTGTCCCATCGTACTAACCTCGCGAGGCTCCTGCGCAGAAGAGAAGTTCCTGTCCATCGCGCTGTCGGCAGCCGCAAGTACCGTAAAAACTGAAGGAGGCGTTAAGACATGAACAAAAAGAAATACGTCATACTGGCTGTCAATCCCGGCTCCACCTCCACGAAGCTGGCGGTATATGACGACGAGACGGAGCGCTTCCGGGAAAACATCGTTCACGATCAGGACGCGCTGCTGGCCGCGGAGGACACCCAAAGCCGGATGGACATGCGCATCAAAGCTGTGCGCGGGGCGCTGGCTGCCCAAGGATTCGATATGGCATCGGTTTCGGGCGTCGTTGGACGCGGCGGCTTGATTCCCGGACTGGGAATGGGAGGATACTACGTAAACGACGTTATGCGGGATGTGATACTCAGCGGCAAGCTCATCTCTCACGCCTCCAATCTTGGCGCGCTGATGGCTCGCGCCCTTGCCGACCCCATAGGCGTTCCCTCCGTGATATACGACGCCGTATCCGCCGACAGCCTGCCGGAGATCGCGCGCATCACGGGTATTCCCGAAATACGCCGCGAGAGCTTCTGCCACGTGCTCAACAGCCGCGCCATGGCTCGGCAATACGCCCGGAGCAAGGGAATGCGCTATGAGGACATGTCGCTTATCGTCGCCCATCTGGGAGGCGGCATATCCGTCAGCGCCCATAAAAACGGTGAAATCATCGATGTGATCACCGACGATGGCGGGCCGTTTTCTCCGGAACGCGCCGGCAGCCTGCCCATACTCTACATCATCGACATGTGCTTCAGCGGCCGATACACCCGCGAGCAGGTTATCCGCAAACAGCGCGGGAACGGCGGGTTGAAAGCGCTGCTTGGCACAAGCGACTGCCGCGAGATCGAATCGCGGATAAAAAGCGGCGACGAACGGGCCGCTACCTGCTACCGTGCGCAGGCATATCAGATAGCCAAGGGCATTGGAAATCTCGCGCCCGCGCTTAACTGCAAAATGGACGCCATCATACTCACCGGCGGCGTCGCCTATTCCGAAATGCTCACTGACATGATATGTGAATACGTATCGGCTCTGGCGCCGATTGTAATCATGCCCGGAGAGAACGAAATGCGCTCGCTGGCGCTGGGAATGCTGCGCATACTGCGTGGCGAGGAAGCCTGCGCCCAATACGGGGGAGCGGAGCGTATGAGCCGATGAAGAAGTTCGCAAACTGCGCCGCCACGACGCTTGGCGGCGTCGCGATGCTGTTTTCCGGCGTGATCTACGGCTGGAGCGTACTGTGCGCGCCCATAGCGTCTGAATTTCCCGCGTGGACGAGCGCTGAGATGTCCCTTACGTTCACTCTTGCCATGGTGTTTTTCTGTATCGGAGGGCTTGCGTCCGGGACGCTCGCGAAGCGCGTATCCCAGGCTTTGCGCATGGCTGTGGCGGCGGCGCTTTTCTGGGGCGGCATGACGCTGACGTCGAATGTCCGCGGATTGTATACCATGTATATGGGATGGGGCGTGTTGTGCGGCCTTGGCTCAGGCATTTCCTACAACGCGATAATGACCTGCGTTCCCGGCCTTTTCCCCCGCAGTCGCGCCCTGGCTTCGGGATGTATGCTCATGGCCTACAGCGCGGGTTCTCTGGCGATAGGAACCGCGTTTACCGCTTTGACAGCCGTCGCCGGGTGGAGGGTTGTATATCGCGGGATTGGCTGGACTGGCGCAATCGCCATGCTCGCTTACTCGGCGGCGCTGCGCAGGCCTGAACACAACGAGCAAGGGGGCGGCTACTCCTCTGATATTTCCTGTTCTCCCGCCGATATGGTTCGCACGGCCAGTTTTCGCCTCTTCTTTCTCTGGGTCGTACTCATCACGGCGGCGGGCCTGTCGGTGATTTCACAGGCGCGTCCTATGATCTCGGAGATGTTTCCCGACCTCGGAGGCGGCGTCATAGCGATTCTCGCGGGAATGCTCAGCGTGTTCAACGGACTTGGGCGCATGCTTTTTGGCGCGTTGTACGACCGAAAGGGCTGGAAAAGCACCATGCTCGTGGTAAATCTTTGCGCGCTCCTGGGCGGCGTTATATTGACGCTCGCGCAGTTTGTCGCGTTTTTACCTCTGCTAGCGCTTGGCTTCGCCGTTATGGGTCTCGCTTACGGAGGGCCTCCGACTTTGTGCGCATCCGTATCACGGGCATTCTACGGCTCGGAGCACTACGCGGTCAATTACCAGATCATGGTGCTAAATCTCCTGCCCGCGTCGCTTGCGGGTACATTGGCCGGAATGCTACGGGATGGCACCGGAGGAAGCCGGGCGGTCTTTCTGGCGATAATCGCGTTGGCGGCGGCGGCGCTTCCGCTGTGGAAGCGCCTCAGGCTGCCGGAAGCGCGACGGTTGGGAGCGCAGTGAAGGCAATCGCAAAGCCGTTCACCAGCGCCTTGCGGCGCTCCTTGGCGTAAAGCGGGCGACCGCCTTATTCCAGTCTCGGTTCTATTTTTTATAAT
>JAUNBY010000011.1 GCA_030526935.1 Clostridia bacterium | reverse complement strand
GAATAATGGACAATCAGTTTTTTAGTTAATCTTTACCCTTGGAACTTGACAGAAACGCGCGCAGGATATAGCATATATAGTGGATTTTTTTGCGAGGTGCTTTATGTATAATAAATATGATGTGATAATCGTTGGAGCCGGCCCGGCGGGCATATTCACGGCGCTTGAACTTTATAAACTGAATCCTCAAGTAAAGGTGCTGATGCTCGATTCGGGTCTGAAAATCGACAAGCGCACATGTCCCGCGAGAAAGCTCGGGCATTGCGTCAACTGCAAGCCCTGCAACATCATGTCTGGCTGGGCGGGCGCGGGAGCCTTTTCCGACGGCAAATTGACGCTGAGCGAGGACGTCGGCGGAAACCTTACCGACTACCTCTCGCCTAAACAAGTGCGCGAGCTTATCAAGTACACCGATTCGATATATCTTAAATACGGTGCGACCGAAGAAGTGTTCGGCCTCGGCGATCCCAAGGTTGACGAGATAAAATACGAATGCTCCCGCTACAACCTCAAGCTCATACCCTGCCCGGTCAGGCATATGGGGACGGAACTGGGTCTTCAGGTTCTGGAAAGCATGTACGACGCGCTGGCATCCCGCGCGGGCTTTACATTCCTCGAACGCGCGACCGCCACGCAATTGATCGTCGAAGACGGAAGGATAACGGGGGTTTTCTACGAGGACAAAAACGGCGAAACCCTTCAGGCGAACGCGGATTACGTCGTGGCCTGTCCGGGGCGCGGCGGCGCGAGATGGTTAAACGGCGTCAGCCGCGAAAATGGCCTTGAAATAGCCAACAACGAGGTGGATATAGGCGTTCGGGTGGAAGTGCCAAATTCCATAATGGATCATTTGACAAGCCACCTTTACGAAGCGAAGATAATATATTATTCCGATACCTTCGAAAGCAAGGTGCGCACGTTTTGCATGAACCCAGGCGGACTTGTGAGCGAGGAGCATTACGACGGGGGACTGGCGGTCGTAAACGGGCACAGCTACGCCGACAAGAGCCTGCATACGGGAAACACCAATTTCGCCCTGTTAGTCTCGACGAAGTTCACGCAACCGTTCAATCAGCCCATAGAATACGGCCGCTATATCGCGCAATTGGGCAATACGCTCACCGGCGGCGGCATAATGGTTCAACGCCTCGGCGATCTTTTAAAGGGGCGAAGGACAGACGTGTCGAGGCTTAAAAAGTCTACCACGGAACCTACGCTTACCACTGCGGTTCCGGGGGATTTGTCATTCGTCCTCCCGCACAGGCATCTGACGAGCATCATCGAGACGATAAAGGCGCTGGACAATATAGCGCCGGGCATCTATTCCAAGAATACGCTTCTTTACGGCGTAGAGGTCAAGTTTTATTCTTCCAAGGTCAAGGTGGACAACGACATGCGCACGGCCATTGACGGGCTTTACGCCATAGGCGACGGCGCCGGAGTCACGCGCGGACTTATACAGGCCTCCGCCAGCGGCGTAATAGCGGCGCGCGACATAGTAAAGCGCGCGGGCAACGGCGAAGAAAGATGAAGTTTATATCCGGATTGAAGCCGCTTCAGGTTTTGGCGCTGGGATATGTGGCGGTAATACTTACGGGCGCTGTGCTCCTGTCGCTTCCTATAGCCACGCATGGAAGTATAAGCTTTTTAGACGCCGCGTTTACGGCGACATCCGCAGCCTGCGTGACGGGTCTTGTCGTCTTTGACACGTTTCAGACATTCGCGCCCTTTGGTCAGGCCATCATACTGGCGCTTATACAGATAGGCGGGCTGGGCTTCATGCTGATGATAGCGTCGTTTTCGATACTTCTCGGCAGGCGGATAGGGCTTCGCGAAAGATCACTTGTCATGGAGTCGATAAGCGGCCTTCAAATAGGCGGTATAGTGCTCCTCGCCAAGCGCGTGGCCATAGCGACGGCGATAATCGAAATAGCGGGAGCCTTTTTGCTTGCGCTGAGATTCTGTCCCGTTTACGGGTTGTCGCAGGGGATCTGGATGGGCGTGTTCCACTCGGTTTCTGCTTTTTGCAACGCCGGCTTCGACCTTATGGGCGCGGGCGGGTTCTTTATATCGCTTACGGATTTCGTATACGATCCGCTCGTAAACCTCGTCATAATCGTCCTGATACTTTTGGGAGGACTTGGATTTCTCGTATGGAACGATCTCATAACGAACAGATTCCACTTCAGGAAATATCGCCTGCACACCAAAATAATGCTCGTCTCAAGCGCCTTATTGGTATTTGGCGGCGCGGCGCTGTTTTTCTTTTTTGAAAAAGACGCGGCTTTTAAGGGCATGACGTTTGGGCAAAGGGCGCTCGCGTCGCTGTTTCAATCGGTCACTCCGCGCACGGCGGGCTTCAATACCGTCGCTATGGACAGCCTCAGCGAACCGGGCGCGCTTATTACGATACTGTTTATGTTCATAGGCGGCGGCTCCGGTTCAACGGCGGGCGGCGTAAAGGTCACGACGTTCGTAGTAGCGTATCTGACGGTTCGCGCGTTTATAGGTCGTAAGCGCGACATAGAGACGCTCGGGCGCAGGCTAGACGGCGCGGCGCCCAGAAAGGCGCTGTCTCAGATAGGGCTTCACGCGGCGCTGGCGTTCGCGGGTTGCGTGGCGCTATGCTGCGAGGGCGCGTCGATAAAGGAAGCGATGTTCGAATCCGTATCGGCTATAAGCACCGTCGGGCTGTCATTGGGCATAACTTCGACGCTTTCGGTTTTGTCAAAGCTTGTAATAATGTTTCTTATGTATGTCGGTCGCGTCGGAAGCCTTTCGTTCGCGATGGCAATGTCCGAAAAGCACATGGAGGCGACGAATGTAAGGCACATGGAGGAGAAGATAATCATTGGCTGACGAAAGCCTGGGAGGAATTTTGTATGAACAAGTACGATTGGCTGGTTGAATATCTTCTGGCGAAACCCGGCGCGACGACCGATTTCAAGGTTGAATGGGGATGGCAACGCTATCAGGTGGGGGGAAAGATGTTCGCCGCGACGTGCCGTCCGGACCCAAAGCACGAGGCTTACGCCTGCCGTGAGTTGCTGACGCTTAAATGCGACCCCGAGCTTGCCAGGCTTCTGCGCGCGGAATATCCCGATATAGTCCCCGGCTTTTACATGGATAAGCGGAATTGGAACTCGGTATTCCTCGACGGGGATGTTCCGGACGACATAATGCGAGATATGTGCGACCGTGCCTATGACCTCGTGTTCGGTAAGCTTATAAAAAGGACGCAGCGGGAGATTTTGGAGAATCATGCGGCGCGTTAGAATCGCAAGTACTGCTTTTTTTCTCAATCGCTCGTGGAAATAAAGTCGCAAAGAACGAGCGGGCTGAAATATTCCGGCTCGCTCGTTTACGCCATGTCGAAAACCGGCGATCAGCCGGCGAGGTAAGACAGAAGTCTATTCTGGAAATCGTGATAGAACGGCTTTTCGATCATCGCGCAATGCGATGCCCCGGGAATAACCTCCAGAGAGGAACCTTCGGGAAGAAGCTCGATGGAGCCGTTTACAAGATCCATATTCAGATAGGGATCGCTGTCTCCGCAAATGACCAGGGTGGGCGTTGCGATACTCTCAAGGTCGATGAGCAGAACGGAGGGATCGACGCACAGATCGCGGCGGCCGCCGTTGGGGCTGGAGTAGCCGTCATAGTGCCAGCAGCTGGAGCAGTACATCTCGATTATGACCGGGTCGGTAATCGTCAGGTCGTAATCGCCGTTTGCGTCCAGCTGGAAGTCGCTGGCGGCGTGTTCCCAGTCGTTGACATGGAAGGCGTCAGAGATCACGGCTTCGCCAAGGCCGTTAAGTATGGGGGCGTAAAGCACGAGCTTGTTTACGTATTCGGGATGGTTGGCGGCAAAGCGGCTCGACGTGACAGTGCCCCAGCTCCAGCCCAATACGTCTATCTTCTCAAGCCCCGTATTATCTAAAATAGCTTCAACCGCCGCGCAAATATCCTCGGCGGCGTAGTCGGAATCGGGCATGAAGCCGTCTTCTACCGCGCCCGAGCGTCCATATCCGGCGACGTCAAGGCGCCATACGGCATATCCTTCGCGCGCCAGAAGGCGAACGAGGCTATAGTCCTGGTAATTCATGTCGAATTCGTGAGACGAATAGGTAAGTCCATGAACCAGCAATATGCTCTTGGACGGTTCGGTTCCGGAGACGGCGATGCGGTCGAGGTGAAGTGAAATTCCGTTGCGCTCGAGAGGGAGTTCCTCATACGAATATACGATCGCGTCTTCGGCGACGGTTACTTCGGCGTAACCCGTCGCGCATATCGTCATAAGCGCAATCATCAGTACGGCAAGCAGACGTGTAAACTCTTTTTTCATTTCCCAGGCATCCTTTCTCTTCTTGTTTGTGTATTCTTAGCTCGCGCCGAGCTATGGAAACAACAGGGAATGCTCATATACAAGGATAAAGCGTAACGCAATCAAGGCGGCTTTATTGCGTTACCCCCTTTTATCTATAGGCACGTATTGGCTGTACTGAGCCACGCAGCGGTAGGCGGGACGCATCATACGGTTGCCGGAGAGACGTTCCTCTATGCGATGCGCGGACCAACTCGCGACGTGGGATACGCAGAAAAGCGGCTCGAACAGGTCATCGGGTATGCGAAGCATTCTGAGCACCAGCCCCGTATATAAATCGACGTTTGCGCAGATGGGCTTTCGAAGCGTATACCTGTCGGAGATTGCCCTCACCGCGACGCGCTCTATATTATCCATCAGGCGGAATTTTTCGGCGAAGCCCCTCTTTTCGGCCAGTTCGCCCGCCGCCTGCTTTAACAGAATGGTTCTGGGGTCGGACTGCGTATATACCGCGTGGCCAATCCCATATATGTGACCCGAGCCGTCGTTGGCTTCGCCGTCGAGTATGCGGTTGAGATATTCCGTGAGCTCGCGGTCGTCGTCCATGTCGGATACATTATCCAATATGTTTTCGAACATATTGAGAGCCGACAACACCGTTCCTCCGTCCATGCGCCCTTTTACGACGTTTATGGCGGCCGACATCGCGGCATACATATCGGTTCCGGTAGACGTGAGCATGCGGCAGGCGAAGGACGAGGGCGTTCCGCCCCCGTGCTCGGCTAGTATCGTCAGCAATATATCCAACAGTCGCGCGTCCTCGTCGGTCCAGTTGTCGTCATCGCGCATCATATGCATCAGATTTTGCGCCAGACTGTAATCCGAACGGGGATTTTTTATGACGAGCGGCTTATCCATATAGGCATGTTTATAATGCGCGTAGGCGTGCGCCGCTATAACGGGTACGCGCGCTATCAATTCCAGCGACTGCCTTACCATATTCTCTATCGAGCCGTCGTCGGGAATTTCATCGTATGCGTACAAGGCGAGCACTGACCTCGACAGCATGTTCATAACGCTGTGGCTCGGGGCTTTCGCCATTATATTCTCGTTGAAACCCTCGGGCAATGACTGGCAAAGGCCTATCGACTGCCTGAAAGCCGCAAGCTGATCTTTCTTGGGCAATTCGCCCATAAGAAGCAGATACGCCACTTCCTCAAATCCGAATACCTCCTCGTCGATATGCGAAGAGACTATCTCCCTGACGTCTATGCCGCGATAGTAAAGTCTGCCGGGCATTGGAATAGGTTCCCCGTCTAGCATCATGTATCCCTGAACGCTTCCTACGCCCGTCACGCCGACGAGTTGACCCGTGCCGTCCGCGTTTCGAAGTCCGCGTTTAACCGCGCCGTAAAGGTAATGGCGGGGATCGACCGCGTAATTCTTGCGAATGTCGTCGCAAAAACCGAACATATTGCCAAGCAGGATCTGGTTTTCACTATTGTCCATATTAGAGCCTCCAAGTCAGAGATATTAGTGCCAGTATAGCCCAAAGAGCCATAATTAGCAAGTTAAATTCGCAATAACGCCGTTTTTCATCTTAAGTGGAGCTAATTTCGACTAAATTTGCATAATACGCAAATCAATCAGTCATTTCTCGATATTTTACTGATTATAATAATCAGGCTCATTCGGTGAAATGAGCCTGATTCATGTTTATTTTGCTTATTTCGCGGACTTCGTCTTGCGCACTACGTCGAGAACCGTGCCATCGCGGGCTTCCATTATGGCGACGACGCGCTCGTCGAAATCAAGCGGGTCGGGGCGTCCTACTATGGCGTAAGCCATGTCCTTGAGGGTATTTATATCGACGAGTTCCATGCCGGCGTCTTCCAGGGACTTTTTGAGATCCGGCCTTCGAGGATTGACGGCTATGCCGTAGTCGGTGACGAGGACGTCCACCGTATCCCCGGGGGTCGTCACGGTGACCACGCGCTCGCATACCGTCGCCATGCGTCCGCGCATGAGGGGCGTAACGATTATTGTGCACTTGGCGCCCGCCGCGGCGTCGGGATGCCCTCCGGGAGCGCCGCGGAGTATGCCGTCGGAGCCGGTTATGACGTTGACGTTGAAGTCCACGTCTATTTCGAGCGCCGCTAGTATGACATAGTCCAGTTGATTGACGAAAGCGCCTTTATTGGAGGGGCTTGCGTATTGCGCGGTGGAAATTTCGAAGTGCCTCGGATTCTCGCCGACCGACTGAACAGACGGCACGTCGAAGTCCTGCGCGTCTACGATATTCTCGACGAGGCCCTTTTGCATAAGCTCTACGGCGGGCTGCGATATGCCGCCGATTATCCATTTAATCTTTATATCCATCTGGCGCAAAAGCGGCTCTATGAACCTGTTGGCCGCGAGAGACGGCCCGCCCGCGCCCGTCTGAAAAGAAAACCCGTCTTTAAAATAGTCGGTCGCCGCCATTACCTTGGCGCAGGCGCTGGCCATGAGCAGATCGCGGGGATCCTGGCTCATCCTGGCGGCCTGGCTGGCAATTTTTTTGGGATTGCCTATCTCGTCCACGACGACGACGTAATCGACGTCTATGGCTTCGATCGACGGCGGGAAGTTAGGGTATTCGACGAGGGTATCGGTTATCACGACTACGCGGTCGGCGTGCCTGGCGTCAACCATGGCGTAGGACAAAACGCCGCAGTCTGACTTGCCGCCCTTTCCGCGGGCGTTGCCCTGGCTGTCGCAGGTGGGAGCGCCTATGAAGGCTATGTCTATGTGGACCTCTCCGTTTTCAATGGCCCTTACGCGACCGCCGTGGGAGCGCAGTATTGCGGGAGTCCTGAGTTTTCCGTGGCTCACCGCCTCGCCTATGCGCCCGCGAATACCGCTTGTCTGAAGCCCCGTGACGATTCCCATTTCGATGTATTCGGCGACCGGGTCATGCGCCGCGCCAAGCGAAGAAGCGGCGATGGTTATGTCTTTAAAGCCCATTTCCACTATCTTTTCCATAACCATATTGACCACGTAATCCCCGTCCCGGAAATGGTGGTGGAAGGATATGGTCATGCCGTCGCGCATTCCGCACAACTTTATGGCCTTTTCTATGGACGCAACTACCTTGCTGTCGGAATTGTTCTTCGGTCTTACGAGTGGGCCGGTCTTTTTAAACGGCTCAGGTTCCCCGCCGCCCGCGTAGGGGCGATAACCCATGTCCAATACGCACTGAGGTATTTCCCTTCCTATGCTGTTTTTCATCACAAATCCCCCTCGTACACGCCGGATGCCTTGGCCAGCGCGATGACCCGCTCGGCGCCGGGCAGGAAGGCTATATCGATCATTTTGCCGTCCACGGTGAAAACGCCCACGCCGCTTTTGAGGTTGTCCCTCACCGCGCGAACGATCTTTTCGGCGGCGACGATTTCCTTGCGACTCGGCGTGAATACCTCATGGACGATACCAATTTGTTTGGGACTGATTATCGACTTTCCGTCGAAGCCCATCTGTTTATTCTGAACGACTTCCTCGCGAAAGCCGTCCATGTCGTCGAGATTGGTGAACACGGTATCGAAGCACTGCACACCCGCCGCTCTCGCGGCCAGGAGCATATTGGCGCGCCCCGCGAGCATTTCGATTCCTCCGGGAACATACGCGGTCTGCATGCATTTCCTGAAGTCGCCGCCGGATATGGCTACGCCGAAAAAGCGCTCCGGGCAGGCTACGCATATGTCGTAGGCGTTAAGTATCCCCTTGGGCGACTCGAGCGCCGCCATGATGAGCGTACTCCCCGAGGGGCGGTTAAATTCCTTCTCAGCCAAATCTATATGACGGGCTACCTCTAGCACATCCCCGGCCGTCTCGCACTTTGAAATGCGTATGCCGTCAACCGCCGAGGCAACGGCTACTCGTATGTCTTCCTTCCAATGAGGGGTGTCCAGCGCGTTTATGCGAACGAGACGCTCCACGCCCCGGTAATCGACCGTGCGCATCGCCTGGTAAAGAGAGAACCGGGCTGCGTCTTTCTGGTTTTCGGCCACCGCGTCCTCGAGGTCGAATATGAGGCTGTCCGGCTTATAGATGTAGGCATCCTTTATAAGCCCGGGCTTTTGAGCCGACAGGAACATCATAGTACGGCGCAGCCTCGTAAATCTCGCGTCTTTCACGGCTTTATCACCTCGCCCCACGGATAATTATCAGTTACTTCACAGGCGCGAAACACCGCGCAGCCGATTCTCGCGCGTATTGTGCAGTCCAGCGCGCCCTTGTCAACTATGGAAACCCTCGCGCTGTCAACCCCCAATTCGCCAAGCACCTCGAAGGCGACCTCGCGTATGCGGCGTCCATACTGGTTTATGACGCTGGAGGACAATTCCAGTTCCAATCCTTCGTCGCCCGGTTCTATTGTGACCTGTACGTCGCTCGATTCCAGCGTACCCGCGACGGCGGTTCTTTTGATTTCCACGATCATTCCTCCCCTGTCGCGCCTTTTCCGCGCGCGATGTTAACGTTTCCGGAAAACAGTTAAGCCGCTTCCGACGCGGGACGTGTGCGCCATGTACAAACGGCCGTTTAATCACTCACGCAAGCCACTCAGCCACAAATCCCAATATCGGCGGGAATACCGATATAACCACTACCAGGCGCAGAACCTGCAAAAGCACCAGATTCGCGTTTGATATTCCCAGGTCGGCGC
Organism: Clostridia bacterium; assembly: GCA_030526935.1. Taxonomy (GTDB): domain Bacteria; phylum Bacillota; class Clostridia; order Christensenellales; family Aristaeellaceae; genus JAUNBY01. The sequence continues at coordinate 12,888 of JAUNBY010000011.1, read as the reverse complement.
TTATGAGCGCTATGTCGCTGGCGCCTGCCGGCGTTGCCGCGAGCATTGCTTCCTTGCGGGTAAAGCATCCGCTTTTGTATAGCGCGAAGCTTATTAAAGCTGCGCCCGCCATATATGAAGCCAAAAGTATCCCCACGGGGCCGGGAAGCGCGGTAAGCTCGTGAAGCTGCGACCAACCAACCCCCGCGCCCACGTATGCTCCGGAAAGGCATTGCGCCAACTTTCCCACGGGCTTTGGAGTGTGAGCCGGTTCCCAGATATATTTAAGAGCTATGGCGCCAAGCGTAGCGAAAGCCATAGTACCCGACGGAAGCGGTGAGATATAGCCTAGTATGCCGCATATCATCGCCACGGTAAGCGTTATTATGACGGGCTTGCAGGCGATCTTGCGGCTGTCTTTTTTTTCGCTTCTCGGGGAGGGGGCGTCTCCGCCTCCCTCCAAAAGCCTTATCAACGTCGGAAACAGCGCTATGCCCATAAAGAAGCGAACCAGTTGCATGACCAGGACTTTGGCGGGATCCGCCCCCATATCGGCGGCTATCATGGGTATATTCGATATGCCTCCGGGAGTGGAGGACATAAGGGCGGTCAACAGATCCATCGTTCCTGTCTTGTATATAAGATATCCGCAGATTATATTGACCGCCAAAAGAGAGAACATCAGTATCGCTGCGGGCTTTATCAGCCCTTTCATGCGACTGACCTGCTCGCGGCTGACCGAAGCGCCTATGAGCGCCCCGGCCAGTATCTGGGAAAGCGTCTTGGCCTCGGGCGGCATATACGCCATATCGGTAATCAGCCGCAGCGCGCAGGCGCCTACCATCGCGCCTATGAGCATCCCACCCGGCACTTTGAGCCGATACAGCAGATATCCCGCTGCCATCGAGACGGCCAGGGTGAGCAATACGTTCATGGTCTATTTCCCCTTATTAAGCTTTTTCTTGATGAACGGGGCGACGATTGGGTAAAGAAGCGTTACTATGCACACTATCATCAATACGCCGGCTATGGGACGGGTGAACATGCTTACAATGTCGGCGCGGGCGATGGTGTAGGCGCGCGAGAAGTTGCTCTCGCAGAGCTTTCCAAGTACCAGTCCCAGTATCATGGCGGCGCTGTTGAACTTGCAGACCTTGAAAAGTACGCCCGCTATGCCCGCTACGGCCATTATCTTGACGTCGAGTATGTTCATGCTGGTCGCGTAAGCGCCTATGGTGGCGAGCATAATGATGGTGGGGCCTAATATGGAATAGGGAACCGACAGTATCTGAGCGAAGACCTTGGCTATGACGACCGCGACGAGAACCATTACAATATTGGTGACGATCATGGAAGCAAATGTCGCCGACAGATATTCGGGTTGGTTTATGAGCAGCAGAGGCCCCAGTTGAACGCCCTTCAGAACAAGCGCGCTCATCATGACCGCGGCCGCGTTTCCGCCGGGTATGCCCAGAGAGAGCAGCGGAACCATGGTTCCGCCTGTCGCGGCGTTGTTGGCGGTTTCGGAGGCCGCTACGCCGTCGATTATGCCGGTTCCGAACTTTTCTGGGTATTTAGACAGCTTGGTCTCCGTCGAGTAGCAAAGGAATGAGGCTATGGTCGCACCCGCTCCGGGCAGTATGCCTATGATTGTTCCCAGTATCGAGCAGCGCAGCATTATCCACTTCAAATGCCACCATTCCTTGAGAGAGGGCATCTTTGTGTTGACCTTGCCGCCGCCTATGCCGTCTTCGGCTTTGAGTCTGTCATCCTTTGCGGTCTGGTTGAACACCTCGGTCACGGCGAATATACCAATGAGGACTGGTATCATTTCAACGCCCGCGAGAAGATCTTTTGAGCCGAAGGTCATGCGCTGAACCGCGTACATGGAATCCTGACCTATGCAGGCGAGAAGAAGTCCTATGAGTCCGGAGATGATCGTGCGAAGCACGTTCTTGCTGTCGAGGCACGTAAGTATTGATAGGCCCATGAACGTAACCGCGAACAGGTCGCTGGGTCCGAACTGCAAAGCCGCCTGAGTAAGTTGCGGGGAAAGCAGGAACATCGCAAGCGCGCTTACAAGTCCGCCAACCGCCGAGGTTCCGAGCGCGACGCCCAAAGCTTTGCCGGCTTCACCGCGCTGTGCCATGGGATAGCCGTCGAAGGTCGTAGGCGCGCTCGAAGGAACGCCAGGGATCTTGAACAGTATCGCGGAGATGCTGCCTCCCGTTATGGAGGAGCAGTATATCGATACGAGGAAAACTATGGCGGGAATCGCCTGCATACTGTATGTGAAGGGAAGTCCCAGCGCGACCGCCATCGTCGCCGATACGCCGGGCAGCGCGCCGAAAATGGTACCCAGCACCACGGCGAGGAAGACCATCAGAAGCATTGACGGGTCGAGAAGCACAGAAAAACCGGAAGATAAAAGCTCCATTGTACTCATGATTTCCTCACCTCCTTATGGAATCAACGATTCGACGAACAGCGCAAAATTTCGAAGCGCCGGTATTGTACCGCGCGGCAAATTGACCGCGAGAAGAACGCCAAAGCATATGTAAAGTACGAGCGTAATTATCAGGCATATAAGCACGAGCCGCCATATTTTGCGCTCGCCCAGAAGTATTCCGTAGCTTATAAGGAACAGGAAGCACGAGACCATGAATCCCAGCGATTCCAGCAAAAACGACAGTATAACAACTATAGCTATACCTATAAACAGTCTGCTTTTAAGAAAGGAAGATATGCTCGCGCCGAATGCCTTCAGCGTGAATTCCGGCTTTCCCTTGTTTTTGCTGATGATCTTATATATGTTTATCGCCACGCAGATCATCAGTAGCACCAGTATGACGCTTGGCCAAACGTTGGGCTGAAGCGCGAATGGGTTGCGCTGCACCCTGTCGGGTACGGGCGCTTCCAGCACGTTAAAGCACAGGGTATATACGAAGAACAGGAACAGCAGGATATTGACGATTAATTCCAACAACCGACATCAACTCCTTATTTTTCTGACCTTGGTAATATGTTGTGAAAAAGGGCCTAAGTATAGCCGCCGCGCCGGGTTTTGCGCCGAAAATGCGCGGCGGCTGTGAATCAGGGGTTATTAATTGACTCAGGCGTAGTAATTCTTGGCCAGAACGCCTTCGCTGTCGAGATAGCCGGTGAAGGTGACATATTCTTCCTCGAACAGCTTCGCGAAATCTTCGGGGTTGGCATAGCCTTCGCGCTCGTCATAGGCGGCGGAGACCAGGAAGTCCTGCCAGGTCTGGGTCTGAACGGCTTCCTCTACGGCGGCGACCATAGCGTCTATGGCGCCTTGCGGCGTGCCGGCCTTGGCCATGATTCCGCGCCAGGTGCCGATGTATGAATCAATTCCCAGTTCTCCCGTGCACTCCATGTCGGGATAGGCCTTCATGCGCTGTTCGCAGCAGGCGACGAGGGGGATGATGTCGCCGGAGGCGATCAGACCCGCGATTTCGTCGGTGCCGGTGATCATCATGTCGATGTGGCCGCCGACCAGAGCGGAGTTCATTTCAGAGCCGCCCGCGTAGGATATCTCGAGTACATCGAGTCCCTGAAGGGTTTGCCTGAGCGCCGCGCCGTCGGAACCGGTGGCGGTTAGCATGCCGACGCTTACGCCGAAGGGATTGGCTTCAATGTACTCGATCATCTCGGAGAAGGTCGAATAGCCCTTTTGTTCCATGGCGACCTTGGAGCCGGCGATAATGTTTATCGAGTGAACCAGCTTCGTCACGGGGATGAACTCGGTGCGATAGTCCATGGAAGTGGTTCCCTGCAAGTCCTGCATGATGAGGCTCTGAGTGCCCAGCATGAAGGTATAGCCGTCGGCAGGTTGCTTATAGGTGTACTCTACTCCGTTGACGCCGCCCGCGCCTTCAACGTTGACGACTTCGACTTCTACGCCCAGTATGTCTTTGAGAAGGTTCGCCATCGGGCGGATGGTGGAATCGGCGCCGCCGCCTACGCCCCAGGGGCATACGATTTCGATCTTGCGCTCGAACTTCCACTCTTCCTCGGCTACAGCCATCGAGGCGGCGGACATTACCAACAACATTGCCAATGCGAGTGATACCAATTTTTTCACAAAAAACCCTCCTTTGATTTGCATTACCTCTGGTTTTATGATAAACTATATTTGAATATAAATCAAATACTAATTTGTTTATGGATTCTATAACCGCAAAACTATGGCTGTCGAGGTAGAAAGATGAACCTGAAACACGCGCAATACGTACTTACAATACTCAGGGAAGGCAGTTTTACAGCCGCTGCGCGCAAGCTCTACGTTTCGCAGCCGTCTCTGAGCCAGACGATAAAGCAACTGGAGGCTACTTTGGGAACCCCTGTTTTCAACAGAACCTCTGAAACGCTCAAACTGACCTATGCCGGTCAGCGCTACGTGGACGCGGCTCAGCGCATAATGATTATATACGATAATCTGTTAAGCGAAATAGAAGACATGAAACAGGAGGTTCACGGCAGGCTTCGGCTGGGGGTGTCGATGCAGCGCGGGATGAACCTGTTGCCGCTGGTTCTTCCCGTATTCATGGAAAAGTACCCGAGGGTCGAGATAGAATTGGAAGAATACGGAAGCGACAAGTTGGAAAAAATGGTTCTGGAAGGCAGTTGCGACATAGCCCTCGTGACTACGAACCCCAAGGTCAACCAGCTCGAATATATACTGATAGAAACGGAACAACTGGTACTCATGGCTTCAAATACTACCGACATAGCCAGGCGCTTCGTCGAGGGCACCCGCATAGAAATAACCGAAGCCGTAAACGAGGCGTTTGTATCGCTAAAGCCCGGTCACAGCATCAGGGTTATACAGGACAGGCTGTTCGCGCACTACAATATGTCCCCCAAAATACTTCTGGAATCTGACAGCTTCGAAACCGCGAAGCACATAACGGCCCGCACAAATGCGGTTATGATAACGCCCTATGTATATATAGAAAACGTTCCGGTTCTCAGAAGCCTCGTCAAATGCTTTCCAATACAAAACAGCGGCTATGAGAGGGATTTCTACCTGTGTCATCGAAAGGGGCTTTATTTCACGAGATATATGAGCGATTTTCTGTCTATGATAAAAACCCGCATAGGAACCTATCGGATGGACGCGACCGTATAATACGTTTCGGCTTATGACCCCGATAAAATAAAAGATATTGGCGCTTCGCGAAAAACAATGCTATACTTATGATGGATAAAGCGAACCTGGGAGGCTCAAAATGGGAGCTACGGACATAAGCGTAATCCATCCGGGGGACAGGGCGGCCCAAAGGCAGTTGGACAGCCTGCTTTCCGGCGCTGGAATTCGCCGGGACGCGAATCTGGACTACACCGTGGGCCTGTTCGACGATGAAGGAACCCTTCTCGCCACAGGCTCGGCCTTTGCGAACACGCTTCGCTGTCTGGCCGTGAGCGAGCGTCACAGGGGTGAAGGGTATCTCAATCAGATAGTAACCTTTCTTATAGAGGAACAGACCCGACGCGGATTCGGCGAGGTGTTCCTCTATACAAAGCCCGAGTCCGCCCGCTTTTTCGCCGACCTTGGTTTCGACGAAATAGAACGCGTGCCGGGGTATCTGGTCTTCATGAGCAATCGCCCGAAAGCTTTCACCGCGTATCTGAATCGCCTTAAAAGAAACGCCCTGGTTCCGGGGCGTGCCTGTGCCGTAGTCATGAACGCTAATCCCTTTACCCTGGGACATCTGCACCTTCTCGAAATGGCCAGCCGCCAAAGCGACGTCGTTCACGTATTCGTCGTCTCCGAGGACGCCTCGCTTTTTTCGTTCAAGGATCGCTTCGACCTCGTGAGAAAGGGAAGCGCGCATCTTTACAAGGTCATGTGCCATCCCACCGGAAGCTACATGGTTTCAAACGCCACGTTCCCTTCTTATTTTATAAAGCAGGCTGACGACGTTACCCGCGTCCACGCATTGTTGGACACCCTCGTATTCGCGAGAATCGCCTCGACCCTCGGTATAACCCGCCGCTTTGTGGGCGAGGAGCCGTTTTCTGGCATAACGCGCATCTACAATCAGGTGATGGCTGAAGAGCTTCCGAAACACGGCATAGATCTGGAGGTTATACCGCGCTGCGAATATGGCAAAACCCCCGTCAGCGCCTCTAACGTCCGACAACTGATACACGACGGCCACCTGGATCAGGTTCGACCTCTCGTGCCCCGCCCGACTTACGAATTTCTGACGAGCGATGAGGCTGGGCCGACCATTGACAGAATATGCCGGTCGGAGCATGTCAGGCACGATTGATAACATAGTCCGCCGCGCACTCCCGTATGAAATGCAGGAAGTAGCATATCGACAGAAGATCCGCGCTTCCTCCGGGTGAAAGCCGTTTTTCCCGGAAGGCTTCGTCCATCATGATAAGCATTTTCACGTCCGGGTAGGGATTTTTCGCGAGCAGCGCGCAGGTCTCAGACGCGACCGCGCGTTGAACGTCAATCCCGCCGCGCGAAATGAGGTTTGTATCCGTCGCTTCGGACATAATCGCGAGAAGTGCGGCGCAACCGGATTCGTTTACGCTCAAGCCGCGCGAAAGCCCGCCTTCGAGCGTCGGCAGTCCCTTCTCCAAAACAGTTGGAAATCCCGCTTCAACCTGTCCGCGAACTCCGGTTATGCCATATTCCGCGTAAAGCTTTTCGCCGATGGTTCGCGCGTTATCGACATTGACGCCTTCAAAATCCCGATTTGTTATTCCCCTGGTCATGTTCGCGCATTCGCGAAGGATTATTTCAGGATGCGACCAGTCTTCGCGTTCGAGACGCCCAACGGCGGCGCATACGATTCCGAGCGAGAATATGGCGCCTTTATGCGTATTTACGCCGTTTGTAGCGTCGAACATGATTCCCTCGGCTCTTTCTCCCTCCCATCTCAGGGCTTCAAAAGTATCCCCGGCGGGCTGCGACGCGGTTCGCATACCCGTCAAAGCGCATTTTTCGAAATACGGCCATAGCGCGCTGGCGCTCGACATGAAGGTGAATATATCCATATCTTCATGACTTCCGTTGTTCATACAGTCCACAAGCCCCGGCTTCGGAGTCGTGCAGACTTCGTAAAGGAGCGCGCGGCAGGCCTGTTGAGCCACCGTTTGAGCGTCGTGGCTGTCCAGAGCCGATTTCAGAATCGCGCGCGTCTTTTCCTGAAGAAGCTCGATTGAATGAGCGCGACTGCGAGCGCACTCATGGGCGGGTTTTTCGCATATCAAACACGCGCGCGGCTTGAATCCCAGCGCCTCACGGTTGATTTGGCTCATGTCGGGCGCGTGAACGTCTATGTCGAACAGGCGCCCGATTTCGCTGTTGTCTTCAATGCCGACGGCTATGCGCTTGAGCCGCGCGGGGGGCATGTCTATCACATGGAACGCCTCGCAACCCGTGTCCCGAGACGAGCTTTCAAAGTGAAGGCGCTTGGCGCCAATCGCCGATAAATGCCGGATCAACTCCCGCTGCCCGTATAAAAAGCCCCGCTGTATAAGGGCGCCGTTTTTGACGGGGCCTGCGATGTTCATCGTAAAGCAGATCACGGCCGCATTGTATTTGGAAATCAACTCTCTTTGACGAAGCATTCGCTTCTCGCGGGCGTCGAGCATTTGACGAAGATCTACGCTTTTTTCCGTAATCATTTTTTTCTCCAATAGACTGCAAAGTATAGGGACATTTGTCCGCAAGCCTGAATTATCCCGCGGTAAATCCGCATATGAACAGACGCGAACGCAATTGCATTATACTTAAAAGCGCTTACAAATACAACGGTTGTGAAGAAAAACTTCGGCATTCAGAAGCAAAGTTTGGCGTTATCACGGCTTAGCGCCGGGGGAAAGCGCCGATGTATCGCGTCGGTCAATCGCCGCTATCGCCAATATTAAAAAAACACTCCCATAAATAGCTTGACTTGAATGGCCCGATTAAGTACAATTATACGAGGCTCAAATGCTATTGGAGGCACGATATGGAAAATATGGCTATAATACTCGCGTCGGGCGCGGGAACGCGCATGATGAGCGATATTCCAAAGCCGCTTCACCGCGTTTGCGGCATGACGATGGCGGAGCACACGTTAAGGGCGCTGGGAACGCTCGCCCCGGTCAAGCTCATGACCGTCGCGCATCAGCGCGAAGCGATCGAACGCGAGTTAAACGGGCAGGTAGAATTCGTATTCCAGGATAAAAACCTCGGTTGGGGAACGGGACACGCTGTTATGTGCTGCCTGGATCACCTCAGAGGCAAAAGCGGGAGGGTGATAGTCACATCCTGCGATAAGCCTCTCGTCTTCGGCGAGACCTACGCGCGCCTTATCGACGAGGTATCGCGCGGGGCTTCCTGCGCCATGCTCACCGGCATAAGCGAAAATCCCTTCAGCCACAACCGCATAATTCGCGAGGGCGGTTCGGTCATAATGTCAAAAAGGCCCAGCAAATTGTGTGCCAATGAGATAATGATAAAGGAGACGGACGCGAGCGTATACTGCTTTGATATAGAAACGCTCGTTTCGGCGCTTTCCCGACTGGAACTCGACAATGGCGAGTATCATCTAAGCGACGTCGTCGGCATCATTCGCGAATCGGGCGGATATATCGTCGCCATTCCCGCCCTCGAGAAATGCGAATGCATGGGCGTGAACGACAGGATACAGCTTTCCCAGGCCGAGAGGGAAATGAGGCGAATTATAAACAACCGCCACATGCGCCACGGCGTAACCATAATCGACCCGGAAAGCACCTATATCGAAAAGGGCGTCAAAATAGGCCGCGACAGCGTATTGTATCCCGGATGCGTGATAGGTCGGGGCACGGTAATCGGCGCGGGATGCACGATAATCGCCTCTCATATCGACGCTTCGCATATAGGCGCGGGCTGTACGGTCATTCACAGCGTACTGTTCGGCGCGGATATCCCGCAAGCGAGCAAAATCGGCCCGTTTTTCAGCAAGGCTCGGGACTGCGGGGCGAAAGCATGTACGTAATAGTCGGACTTGGCAATCCGGGGCGCAAATACGAGCATACAAGGCATAACGCGGGCTTCGACGTGATAGAGATGCTGTCTCAGAGGCACTCTATACCCGTAACCCGCCATAAATGCTCGTCGTCCGTCGGCGAGGGCGTCATCAACGGCGTCCGCGTCGCTTTGGCGCGCCCCGGGACATATATGAACCTGAGCGGGCAGGCTGTCGTCGAACTGGTCAACTGGTATAAAATTGGCATGGAGAACCTCCTCGTGATATACGATGACGTCGACCTCCCCCTCGGGCGCGTTCGCGTGAGGGCGCGAGGAAGCGCCGGGACTCACAACGGCATGCGCTCCATAATATACCTTCTCGGGCGCGACGATTTTCCGCGTTTGCGCCTTGGCACCGGCCGCCCGCCCGAGGGATGGGATCTGGCCGACTATGTGCTCACCGGATACGACACGCCCGAGGCGCGCAAAATCGCGTTTGACGAATACGCCCTTGGCGCCGACTGCGTTGAGTTGTTTCTCAAAGAAGGCGTCGAAAAAGCCGCCTCTCACGCTTCTCAAAACTCGATTAAGGAGAATCCATGAACGAGCTTAACTGCCTGTTTACGCCGCTTAACGAGCTTGACGATTACAAAAGATTCATAGACTGCGCCGCAAGGCCGGGCACGCTCGGCCTTTTTGGGCTTGACGACAGCCAGAGGCTTCATATGATTGCCGCCGCCGCCAACAGCCTGGGGCGTCCCGTCATAATAATAACCCCCAGCGAGCAGGCGTCGAGCCGCTGTATACAGGATCTGGAGCAACTTCTGCCCGGAAAGGTCATGGAGTTTCCCTCCCGCGAGGTGTCGTTTATAAAGACCGCCGCGTCAAGCCGTGAATTGAACATGCGCCGCCTCAACGTTATGGGGCGCGCGGTTTCGGGGGATGTGTCCGCCATCGTCGCCTCGGCCGACGCGCTTATGCACCGGCTCATGCCGCGAGAGGTATTTACCGGCAATGTTATAAAGCTTAAAGACGGCATGACGGTTAATCCCATCGACCTCATAAGGCAGCTTACGCAGGCGGGATACGAGCGCGTGGATATGGTAGAGGGGCGCGGACAGTGCGCCCTTCGAGGAGGCATACTCGACGTATACCCCGTCGGAATCGATAACGCCGTTCGCGTCGAGTTCTTCGATGACGAGATAGATTCCATCAGGGACTTCGACGCGCTCACCCAGCGCTCGATTTCGCGGCGCGACGAGGTCGAGGTATATCCCGCGAGCGAGGTCATTCTGACGGGCGACGAGGCGAAAACGGCGGCGGAGAAATTGTCGCGCGCCGTCGAAATCGCCGCCGGCATAAATCGCGCGAAAGCCGCCGCCAATCGCCAGCAGATGATAGAGCGCGAGTTCGACCTGATACCCTACGAGCAGTTTCTAAAGTTGGTGGACGATGACGAACAGTCCCCTCAGGGCAAGCCCTCCGACGGCAAAAGCCCCCTCGAGCGAGGCTTTTCGACGCGCATCGACGCGCTTCGCGATGGGCGGATGTTCACCGGCGCGGACTCGATGATTACCCTGTTTTACAAAAACACGCAGACTATATTCGACTACCTTGATTCTCCAATAATCGTATTCGATCAGCCCGACCGCGACCGCGAGAGGTGCGAAAACCGCTATCTCGAATTCGAGGAACATTTCAAGCTCGCCTTAGATCACGGCGACGCTCTGCCTGTGCAGGGCGAATTGCTCCTTCGATATTCGCAAATACTTCCCGCGCTTGAAAACCATACGATTATAGCTGTCGCCTCGTTCGCCAAGACGTTTTCTGATTTCAAATTCACCTCGATACACAAATTCGAGGGATTGGGCGCGACGAATTACCAGGGCAACCTCAAGGAACTTTCCAGAGATATAGCGTCCTGGAATCGCGACGGCTGGAGGATTTGCCTGCTGTCGGGCGGCGTCGCGCGCGGCCAGCGCCTCAACCGCCAGCTTTTCGAGGAGAATATAGACGCCCCGTTTTTGGACGGCAGCCCTGCGGTATTGGAGAAATCCCATCCGGTAATAATACCCGCGACGATAACCAGAGGCTTTCGCTATCCCGCGATAAAGCTGTGCGTATTGTCTCAAAGCGATATATACGGCTCGGCCAAGCAGCGTTCGAGCCATAAGGCGTCTTCTGGCGACAAAATATCGGCCTTGACGGATCTTCGCGTAGGAGACTACGTGGTTCACGAAAACCACGGCATAGGGCGCTATATGGGAACCGTGAGATTGTCGAGCGAGGGTACGTACCGCGACTTTCTGCACATTCAGTATGAAGGAAGCGACAAGCTCTACGTCCCGACCGACCAGCTCGACAGGGTGCAAAAATACATCGGCTCCCAGGGAGAGACGCCCAAACTCAACCGGCTCTCGGGCGCGGATTGGCAGCGCCAGAAAGCCAAGGTTCAAAAGGCCGCGCAGGACATAGCGCAGGACCTTATAAAGCTCTATTCCGCCCGCGCCGCGACCCCGGGCTTTGCCTACAGCCCCGATACCCCGTGGCAAAGGCAGTTCGAGGACGCCTTTGAATACGAGGAAACCCCCGACCAGCTTCAGGCGATAGAGGATATAAAACGCGACATGGAATCGACGAAGACCATGGATCGCCTTTTGTGCGGAGACGTGGGCTACGGCAAGACCGAGGTCGCGCTCAGGGCTATATTCAAGGCCGTCATGGACGGAAAGCAGGCCGCGCTTCTCGCGCCTACGACCATACTCGTTCAACAGCACTACGCAACGATGCTCAGGCGCTTTGACGGGTTTCCCGTGCATGTCGAAACGCTTAGCCGGTTCCGCACGGCTTCCGAGCAGAAAAAGACGCTTGAGCGACTGGCGGCGGGAGAGGTTGACGTTGTCATAGGAACCCACAGGCTTCTCGCCAAGGACGTGACGTATAAGGATTTAGGGCTTCTCGTCGTCGATGAGGAGCAGCGCTTTGGAGTGAAGCACAAGGAATCGATAAAGAAGTACAGAAAATCAATAGACGTGCTCACGCTCTCCGCGACGCCAATACCAAGGACGCTTCACATGTCAATGGTCGGCATACGCGATATGAGCCTTTTGACAACGCCGCCTGAGGAGCGCTATCCCGTTCAGACCTACGTGGTCGAGTATTCCGACGGGCTTATTCGCGACGCGATACTTCGCGAACTGGCGCGTGGCGGGCAGGTATATGTGCTATACAACCGGGTGAGCACCATAGAGATCATGTTCGCGAGGCTTAAAAAGCTCGTGCCGGAGGCCAGAATCGCCGTTGGACACGGGCAGATGCGCGAGCACGCGCTCGAGGACGTAATGCTCGACTTTTACGAGGGAAAGTACAACGTGCTGCTGAGCACGACCATCATCGAGGCCGGCCTCGACGTTCCCCGCGCGAATACGCTCATAGTCTGCGACGCCGACCGCTTTGGTCTGTCCCAGCTATACCAGCTTCGCGGCCGCGTAGGAAGAAGCAATCGTCTGGCCTACGCCTTTCTCACCGTCAACCCCGGAAAGGTGCTCACCGAGTCCGCCGACAAGCGCCTTGCCGCCATTAGGGACTTCACCGAGTTCGGCTCTGGTTTTCGAGTGGCCATGCGAGATCTGGAAATACGAGGAACCGGAAATCTGCTTGGATCCGAGCAATCCGGGCATATGGCGAGCGTTGGATACGATTTGTATATAAAGATGATAGAATCCGCCGTTCGCTCGCTTCGCGGAAGCACGTCGCTTGGCGATATACAGACGAAGGTCGAGTTGAAGGTCGACGCTTACCTGCCGGGAGATTACGTCGAAAACGACGTAGTTCGCGTGGAAGTCTATAAAAAGATCGCCTCTATACGAAATCGCGACGACCGTGAGGATTTGATAGAAGAACTCATCGACCGCTTCGGAGACATA
>JAUNBY010000318.1 GCA_030526935.1 Clostridia bacterium | reverse complement strand
CATGCGAACTATCCTGTCCTTGCCGGTATACTTCTGAACCCGGAAAGCCATCGGATGCGGACGCGCATTATGGACAAAACGCCAACCGCCATCGAGCAGCGGATGATTCGGATGCCAAAAGTCCATTTCTTTGAATTGTGCCACGACATATAGCGCTGTCAATCTGTAATTAGAACCATATGTCGTGGTGCAGAGGTTGAAAATGGGCTTTTGTCACCCTCAACACGGATTTGCTCGATACTCAAGGGTGGTTTTTGTTCTACATAAAGTATCTGTAATCATAGATTGCTCCTTCATTTTGAGATGACAATCTACTTTGGCGCCAGATGTAAGCTCTCTAACCATCATGGAATTCTTCCAGTATTAGCTGTGCCAGCTCTTTGCGCTACACTACGCATTCTTTGCACGGCAGCGCGTCCTGTTTGTCTTCCACGGCAAACAGAGCGTCACAATAACGCATACCCTTCATCGCTTTGGGGGAAAACAACAAAAGCCCGGATAACTCTCAATTCCTCGTCAAACTTATGTCGCGCGTGCGCCCAACATCCAAATATTAAGGAAATTCAAAAAACGACGGTTTATCGCGGGCTTTCGCTGTTTCTCAGCTTCCGATAATAACTTCGCTACCATCTGTAGTAATGATTGGCGCTGATTGCGCAGGTTGCCTTTTCTATAATTCCGCTGCATATACGCTGTGTTTTTCATTAACATGCCCCGAAACCTGAAGAAACGCAACTTTACATAACGCCTCCGATCTGGTATAATGGATATGCGTTATCGGAATACGCGGCGCGACGGGAATGTATAGTTACGAAGGGGAAAACAGAATTATATGGATTACATTCGCACGATTGCATACCTGACAGCCTATGCGGTGAACACTTACGCGCACTTCCTGATAATCGAAGCGATTCTTCACAAGGAAAACCGGCGACTCGGCGGAAAGGCGCTGTTTTCCGGTTATTTTGCGTTTTACGCGATTCGAGGGGCGATTTATCTTTTTCTGCCGCTGAATACATATCTGAACCTGGCGATGACTATCGCAGGTCTTATTTTACTGTGCTTTATGTACAGGGCGAGTATGCTCAAGCGGCTGATAGCCGCGGCTTACGCGCTGGCCCCGGGCATGGTGAGCGACGCCGGAACGGGAGCGACGATTGCGGCGGTGATGGGCACGCCGACGCTTGAGCTTTTTGCGAGCAACTCCATGTATACGGCGATGCTTCTGGGCATTCAGGCTGCGATTACCATCGCGCTGACGCTTTTATGTATGCGTTTGTTCCGCCGGCATGGAGATGGCGACATCGATCCTCCGAAATCCTATCAAATAACCTCATTCCTTATTCCAATGCTGAGCATGATTCTTGTGTACGATTGGATGTATCGCTTCGCCCTTGGAAACGAGATTCGCTTTGAAACGATTCTTTTGTGCACCGTACTGCTGCTGGCAATCAACGTTTTAACATTTTACATGTACGAAAGAATAAGAAACGAGGAGCAGGACAGGTACGAATTGGCGCTGGCTTCAAAGCAAAGCGAGGCGTACGCTCATCAGGCGGAATTGATGAAAAAATCGGCAAAAAACCTGAAATTGATTCGCCACGACATTAAAAATCACTGCATTTCTCTGGAGTATTTAGCGAAGGAAGGCAGAACGGACGAGATTCTCGAATATATCGGGCGCTTGCGGGATGTAACTATCGTGCAGGAGGAATACGTTCACAGCGGATTACTGCCCCTTGACGGGATTATGAATTATAAATTAGCAGAGGCAAAGGAAGCGGGAGCGGATATCCAGGTATCCGTGCAGGTTCCCGACTCCCTTGGCGTGGACGGCAGCGATCTTGTGATTATACTGGGCAATTTGATGGACAACGCAATAGAGGGACTGTCGCGCAGCCGGGAGAAAATATTGCAGGCGCGGCTTTATCTGGAAAAGGATGTGTTTTACATCGTCATCAGGAATTCCTACGACGGCGAGGTTAGATTGGCGAAAGGACGCAATGACGTTTACCTTACCCGCAAAGAACGCCCCGAGTCGCATGGATTCGGAATTATAAGCGTTCGCAAGGCGCTTGACAGATATAACGGCGTTCTGAAATTGGAGCACGACGAAAGCTTCTTTACGGCGAAAGCCATTTTATATCCAAAGGGAGTTGAGCGATGACAGAAAAGCAGTCGAAAACAGTTTTCAAGATCGCCGTATGCGACGACGAGACGACGGCCAGCGAGAGGATATGCAATCTTCTGGCGGAGCATTCGCGCGCGGATGAATTGGCAATCAGCGTCTATCACCGCTGCGAGGATCTGTTAGCGGCTCTGAACAGCGGCGTGGCCTATGATCTGATTTTTCTTGATATAGAGTTTTCGGAACTGAACGGGCTGGATACGAGCGCGATACTGAGGCGGACGCTCGAAGACAATTTGACGCAGATTGTATACGTTTCCAGCCATACGAGCTACGCAATTGAACTGTTTCAGTTCAGGCCGCTGGATTTTCTGGAAAAGCCGGTGAGCAGAGAAAAAGTGCATCGCGCGTTAAACCTCGCGATGGAACTTATGCGCGGCGAAGACCAATACTTTACGGTCAACATATATAAAGAAATGTATCGCATACCGTGCCGGGAAATACGTTATTTTGAACTGTACCACAAACAGCTTAGCGTACATACGGTCAAGAAGGTCTATACCTGCTACAGCTATAGCGTTGAAAGCATCGCAAAGTTTCCGGAATTTATTCAAATTCACAAGTCATTTTTTGTCAACATCCATCATGTGTATTCACACCGTTACGACAGCCTTACTTTGAACGATCAAACGGAGTTGCCCATCAGCCGCCCTTACCGGGTGAAAGTGCGCGAAGCGCTTCTGGGACGGACGACGATTCTTTTCTAAAACCGGACGGCGGTCAATTTGGGTGAGAAAACCGCTGATTTGGGAATATATATTGAAATTCGTTTATTTGTGTCATATCATCATAAAATACGATAGTGGTGACAGACAAGCGGCTCGCTCAGATTCCGAGTAGCGGGAGAACCGCGCTTGCCAGAAGCGGCGGGCTGCGGTTTAAGAAGCGTCTGTGTCGTTGTGTTCCACCATTATATGTACGATTCTCGGAGAATTATTCGAGCGGGAGGGACTCGCGCATGGCGGCGAAGACAATGGAAGAGATCGCGGAAATCATGAAGGGAATGCGTTTCAGGCGTTGTGTGATAGGCGGCGTGCGCGAGGACGACGTATGGCGGGCGATAGAGCGTTTGCAAAAGGAATACAGGTCGTTGATGGAATCCGAGCGCGAGAAAGCGCAGGCGCTCATAGACGAACGCGACGAGTGGATCTCTACGTTGCGGGCAAAGCTCAGGGCTGAGCGCAATCGGCATATGGCGGAGGATTATGATGGCTAAAAGGAAGCGTCCTGTTCAGCCGGAAATGATAATAGCCCGCCGTATTGAATGGATCGAGGATAAGCGGGCGATCATGTCGCTGTTCAGCAGCTCGCCTTTGGTACCAATAGGTAAAAACTTGCTCATGATAATACTCTCCTCATGTTCAAAAGATCAGCCCCGAAGCGTGAGCTCCGGGGCTGGCGGGGGTTATAGGAAACGACCTCTCTCGAGATCAATATCCGGTCTTGGGAAGCGGGTTGTTGTTGAAGCGACAGACGGTGGTGACCCAGGTGGCCTTGGCCGTCTGCCACTCGTTGAGGTACTGACCACCCACATCAGCTCTGTTGATGATTTGGTAGCCGTTGCTCACGGTGCCAAGCACCTGCACACGCATGGTGGGCTTC
>JAUNBY010000317.1 GCA_030526935.1 Clostridia bacterium | reverse complement strand
TACGACCCCGTATATCAGGACGCGTCGGACGCCATATATGTAATGGATCAGGTCAGGGACAATACAGTGAGCGAAAACGACTGGGT
The DNA here is from genome assembly GCA_030526935.1 of Clostridia bacterium. Taxonomy (GTDB): domain Bacteria; phylum Bacillota; class Clostridia; order Christensenellales; family Aristaeellaceae; genus JAUNBY01. The sequence goes on along the minus strand of JAUNBY010000317.1, from coordinate 3,729 downwards.
GAGGACTTTATCCATTAATCAGGCTCTCGCCAGGCTCAACGACCGCGAAAGGCGCATCATATCGCGCCGATACTTCTCTGGACGCACGCAGATGGAGGTCGCTTCGGAGATAGGCATTTCGCAGGCGCAGGTCTCGCGCCTGGAAAAATCCGCGCTTCAACAGATGAAAAGGTATATAAAATAGAACTTGCCCCGTACCCGCCGGCATTCGCGAGTATGGGGCAAACTTTTTGCCAACGGATATTTCGGTTTTATAGCGCCGGCTGCCCGTCCGGGTCAATGACAAAGTCATTGACGATTATTCATATAACACGCCTTGATATTATTCTCCATATAGAATATAATATGTGAGCATTCGCGGAAAGCTTTCATCGCGATTGCCGGTCGAATTCTCCACGCGTCATTTACAACAACGGGCGCCACCTGTTTCATTAATCGTTGGCGCCGGAAAGGTATTGTCACAATATGAGCATATATAAGGACTGCGACATTAGAGGCATTTATCTGAAGGAGCTTAAGGAGTCGGACGCCTACTTCATCGGCAGGGCGCTTTCGACATACGCCAGGAGCGGCGCGTTTTGCGTGGGCGGGGATTTTCGCCTGAGCACGCCCGCTTTAAAGAAAAATCTCATAAAGGGCCTTAACGATTCCGGTTCGGACGTTTACGACCTGGGGTTTATAGCGACGCCCATGATGTATTACGCATTAAGGCGCGATGGCGACAAGCTTGCCGGCGGAGCCATGGTGACGGCATCTCACAATCCCCCCGAGTATAACGGTATAAAGTTCATGCTAGGCGACAGTCCCGTCACAAAGGACATCATCGACCGCATAAAGCGCATTGTGGAATCGGGGGACTTCGCGAATGGCTCCGGTAAGGTGACGGACGCGGAAATCGCCGGCAATTACATATCATCGATGACGGATAAATTTCATGCCCCAAAGCCCCTGAAGGTCGTCGTAGACGCCGGAAACGGCTCGATGAGCAATGTCGCGCCCGTTGCTTTGAGAAATGCGGGATACGATGTGGTAGAACTATTCTGCGAGCCGGACGGAACCTTCCCCAACAGAACGCCGAATCCCGCTCAGTACGACAAGCTCACCGCCGTTTGCGAAACGGTGATAAATACGCGCGCCGATATGGGCGTGGCCTTCGACGCCGACGGCGACAGGGCGGTATTCATAGACGACGCGGGAAAGGTCGTAATAAGCGAAAAGTCGCTCGTGTTGTTTATAAAGTGGCTGCTTGACAAAAAGCCGACGAGCGTGGTATACGACCAGAAATCATCATCTATAGTCAAAAAAGCCGTTTTGGACATGGGAGGGACTCCCATCCCCGAAAGGAGTGGGCATACTTTTATAAAGAGGCATTTCCTCGAAGCCGGAAGCGCCATAGCGGGGGAAGTGAGCGGGCATTTCTTCTTCGGAGAATTGGGCTACGACGACGCGCTTTTCGCGACGTTTACGCTTTTACAGGCGCTTGAATGCTGGAATATCAGCCTGTCCCAGGCGGCGGGTGAAATACCCTGCCCGCCCTTAACGCCCGATCTGCGCTTCCCATGCGCGTATTCGAAGCAGGAGGAAAAGCTCGCCGAAGTCCGGGCGGCCTTCCCTCAAGGAGAGGTATCGCTGCTCGACGGCGTGAGAATAGAACTGGACGACGGCTGGCTGCTTGTCAGAAAATCGGTTACGGCGGAGGAAATAACGCTTCGAGCCGAGGGGCGCGATGAGCACGCGCTCAACGCGATACTGGAGAAACTGTCGGATGTATTCGAGGAACTTAAAAGGCGCTGACAATTGCAGGTTGTGCGCGTAGTTTCGCGCACAACCTGCAACGGATAATAATACACTGTACGCCCTTCATGATAAATACACAGGCACGGGAGAGCCATTCCCGTGCCTGCAGTGCGTTTATTTTGCCGCCTTGCCGAGATACGCGTCGCGTATCTGCTTGTTGGCGAGAAGTTCCAGTCCCTTGCCGGACATGGTTATGTTCCCGGTTTCGAGTACATAGCCGTAATCGGCGATTTTGAGCGCGGCGTTGGCGTTTTGCTCGATTAGCAGTATCGTTATGCCCGAGTCGTTGAGCGTCCTGATGATGGAGAATATGTCCTTGACTATCATCGGAGCGAGTCCCAATGAAGGCTCGTCCATCATAAGCAGTTTAGGCGCGCTCATAAGCCCGCGCCCGACCGCGAGCATCTGCTGCTCGCCTCCGGAAAGCGTTCCCGCGAGCTGCCACGAGCGTTCCTTGAGCCTTGGGAATAATTCGTACACATGCGCTATGTCCCGCTCGACCTTAGCCTTGTCGCGGCTTAAATACGCGCCGATTCTGAGGTTCTCCACAACCGTCAGGTTCGGGAACACGCGCCTGCCCTCGGGAACCATGGCTATGCCGCCCTCTACGATTTTTTGGGTATCCATGCGCGTTATATCGCGTCCCTCGAAGGTTATAGTTCCCGCCGAGGGAGTGACGAGGGAGCTTATCGCGCGCACGGTCGTAGACTTACCCGCGCCGTTCGCGCCTATCAGCGTGACTATCGAGCCTTTCTCGACGGTGAAGGATATGCCCTTGAGCGCCTCTATGCCTCCGAAGTTGACCTTCAGATCCTTTACCTCCAGAAATACTTCACTCATCGTCGTCCACCCCCAGATATGCCGTTATGACGTCGGGATTGTCCTGAACCTCGGCCGGCGTGCCATTGGCGATGAGCTTGCCGAAGTCTATTACGTATATCCTGTCGGATATGTCCATTACCAGATTCATGTGATGCTCAATCATGAACACGGTGAGATTGAACCTGTCCTTTATATCGACTATGAACTTACCAAGCTCGTCCGTCTCCTGCGGGTTCATGCCGGCGGCGGGTTCGTCCAGTAAAAGCAGACTCGGCTGAGTGGACAGAGCCCTTACTATTTCTAGTATCCTCTGCTTGCCGTAGGGCAGTGATCCCGCTACGTCGTCCTTTACGCTTTCGAGACCCAGCGAGCATATAAGCTCCATCGTCTCTTCGCGCATACGCTTTTCCTCGGCGTAATTCATATTGAGAGTCGCCGATATAAGCCCCGATTTTATGTGCATGTGTTTGGGTATGAGCACATTGTCAAACACCGTAAGATTCCTGAAAAGGCGGATATTCTGGAAGGTTCTGGCTATGCCCAGAGCGGTTATCTCGTCGGGAGTGCGCTTTATCTGCTTTGTGTATTCTCCCAGATGCCCCGCCGCGTAAAGCTTTTTCATCTTACCCGCGGGGAAGCCCTCGCACAGCACCTCTTTTTCGAGGAACACGACCCTGCCGTTCGTCGGCGCGTACATGCCGGTTATTACGTTGAAAGCCGTGGTCTTGCCCGCCCCGTTGGGGCCTATGAGCGCGACGATCTCGCCGGCGTTTACGTCGAGCGTCAGATCGCTCACGGCCACGACGCCTCCGAACTGCATCGTGACGTTATCGACGTGAAGCACGTTTCTGGCATTCGCCATATCGATTGCATTATTTGTACCGCTCATTTTTTCACGCCTCCTGTTTCGGCTTTTTTGCGTTTATAGAAGCTTGGCGTGAACCAATCCCAGCTGAATTCGCGCGTACCCATCAGTCCGCGCCTGTAGAATAGCACGACCACCATCAACAACAGCGAGAACACGACCATCCTGAAGCCGTTTCTGAAAAGCGGTATCTCGATTCCCGCGACGGTGAGCGGCTCGTCAAAGAACCTCAGCCACCATTCCTT
>JAUNBY010000316.1 GCA_030526935.1 Clostridia bacterium | reverse complement strand
ACTCTTCATTATTTCCTCTCCTAGTCCATATAATAACCGCCGTTGATATTGACGGTTTCGCCGGTGATGAACGATGATTCGTCGGACGCCAGGAAAAGCGCCAGGTTGGAAACATCCTTGATCGTGCTGAGCCTTCTCATGGGGATCTTATCCGCCATCGACTTTTTCTTCGCGTCATCCCAGTATGCCATCATTTTGGTCATGACGGCGTGAGGCGCAAGGGCGTTGCAATTGACGCCGAACGGGCCAAGCTGCCTCGCGACGGAACGGGTAAGCGTAACCACCGCGCCTTTGGAAGCACCGTAAACAAATGTCGTGCTGTTATCTCCGTTTTTGCCGGTTATGGAGGCGAGATTGACTATCTTGCCGTAGCCCTGTTTTTTCATGTAAGGCGTGGCTGCCTTTATGCAGTAAAGCACGCCCTTTATATTGACGTCGATTGTAAGATCTATGAGTTCCAAAGAAGTGTCCTCGATCGTCGCGCTTTTGAGAATACCGGCGTTGTTTATAAGTATATCGACGCGACCATACCTGGCTATGGTCTTGTCAAAAGCCGATACCACCTGATCGTAATCCGTCACGTCGCATACAAGAGAAAGAAAATCCGCTCCCTGCTTCGTAAGCATGCCTTCGGTCTCTTCCAATATCTGCGAGTTAATGTCTGAAATCACAACTTTAGCGCCTTCCGCCGCCAAATCAACGGCAAACTGCTGACCCATTCCCTGACCGGCGCCTGTCACAAACGCTACTTTATCGGTAAATCTGTCTTCTCTCATTTGAAAATACCTCCCATAAATGACCATTCTGATGCTAATCGGCAATCGCAATTTCTATACACATTATAACGAGATAAATGCCACATGTCAATATTAGCATGTTATAATCGCAATGTCCTTGGAATTAAACAGCATTCAATATATATTGTGAGAGAATTTGGTATATTTATGGGTAAAAAAGAGGATAGGCTCAACCAGATAATTTCGTTTGTCCAGATCAACAAAGTGGTATCGTATAAGGATCTGTCGGATTCCTTAGGCGTTTCTACCATGACGATTCGTCGCGACCTTGAACAGTTGGCCTCGCAGAACATGTTGAAGCTGATTCGCGGCGGCGCCATATATTATCAGACTCAGGATAACGCGGTGCCTTCATATATACTCCAGAATCAGGGAGAACTGTTTATTGAGGAGAAAACGCTGATAGGAATAAAAGCCTGTTCGTTGCTTGAACTAAACGATACGTTCATGATCGATTCGGGTTCGACGGCGTTTTGCCTGGCTCAAGCCGTACCCAAAGACACCAACTTCACAATAATCTGCTGGTCGCTCAATGTAATTCAGGAATTGACTGCGAAGCCTTCGTGCAAGCTAATAGTAGGAGGGGGAGTCTACCACCCCGAGGTACAAATGTTCGAAGGCCCGGAAGGCGTCAACCTGTTGCGCAATTCAAGGGCGTCGAAGCTGTTTCTCTCAGCCGGGGGCTTCCACGAAACCCTTGGCATTACCACCCCTCTTTCCTATGAGACGGAAATGAAAAGGGCGGCCATCGAATCGAGTCTCACAAAAATACTCATAATGGACTCTTCGAAGTTCGGCCGCGTGTGCCAGTCATTCCTGACGGATATATCCAGCGTCGATGTCATCGTTACCGATTCAAAGATATCGAGGTATTACCAGGATTTTATCCGCGACAAGGGCATCAAATTGATACTTGCCTGACGCTTGAAGGCGTTACCCACCTTCGTGTTCCGATGCCCAAAAGCGTATTTCCCTGAGGAATTCCGCGCCATACCGAGAAGCCTTGAATTCACCTACGCCGGATACGAGTTTAAACTGTTCCATAGTTTGTGGACGGCGCTTCGCCATATCGGACAAAGTTGCGTTTGAGAATACTATATAAGCCGGTACTTTTTCCCGAAGCGCGAGTTTCGCCCGCAGCGCCTTCAGCCTTTCGAACAGTCCCTGCGCGGGTTGTCCGGCATCGCCCGGACGCTCCTTTTTTCTACGGGACGCCCTTTCCGCATCGGTCTTCTCGCGGCATATAAAGTAAACCTTCTCCGCCCCGAAAAGAACCCTCTTAGCCTTTTCCGTAGTGTGTATAACCGAGTATTCTTCCGATTTTACGAGGTACTCCTCCCTGAGAAGTTGCTCGAAGTATTCCTTTATCCTATCACGGTCCACATCGCGCATTATGCCGTAAGTGGGAAAGCTGTCAAGGCCCATCTGCATGACCCTGCTTGCCCTGCTTCCCATTAGCATTTGGATTATTAAGCCCATGCCGAAGCCATAGGGGTACTTTTTCTCTATACGCGTCACAGCCGAGAGTATCTTTTGCGCTTCAACGGTTATGTCGATTTCGTGCAAGTCTGCCTTGCAGTTGCCGCAATTGCCGCAAGGTTCGCACTCCTCGCCGAAATAATTGAGAAGTTGCCGTCGCAGACAATCGGTTGACTTGCAGTATCCGACCATCCTGTCGAGCCTTTTCATATCCCTTTCGCGTATCATTTCCCGTTCCTCGCGGGACAGTTCTTCGTTGGTTTCCCCGTTTTCTATAAGAAAGCGCGCGGTGCGCACGTCACTGTCTGAGAACATCAAAAGGCAGTGGGCGCTTTCGCCGTCACGACCGGCTCTTCCTGCTTCCTGATAATAACTTTCCATATCCTTTGGCATATTATAATGGACGACGAAGCTTACATTTGATTTGTCAATGCCCATTCCAAAGGCGTTGGTCGCAACCATTATGCGCGCTTCGTCGTAGACGAAGGCGTCCTGATTTGCTTTTCGCTGCGCGTCTTCGAGTCCCGCGTGATACCCGACAGCGGGAAGGCCTGCCTTTCTGAGCCGCTCGCATACCGCGTCAACCTTTTTTCGGGTGGAGCAGTAAATAATCCCGCTTTGACCGTGGTGATTTTTCAGGAAATCTAAAAGACAGGCGTCTTTGCTTTGCGGGCGAAGCACCTCGAAAAAGAGATTGGGTCTGTCGAATCCCGTTGTGACGCATACGGGATCTTGCAGTGCCAGCCGTTTTATTATGTCGTCCCTTACGATTGCTGTGGCAGTCGCGGTATACGCGGCTACGGGAGGGCGCGCGGACAGGCAGGCTGTGAATTCGGATATTTTAAGGTAGCTCGGGCGAAAGTCCTGACCCCAATGGGATACGCAATGAGCTTCGTCGACGGCAATGAGCGATATGTCGGCGCTTTGCGCGAATTCGACAAATGATTGAGATATCAGCCGCTCGGGAGCGACGTAGATTATTCGATACATTCCCAGGCGCGCACGGCGGATAACTTCCGCGCACTGAGAGGGAGAGAGGGAGGAATTGATATACGCGGCCGGTATGCCGAGTTGTGAAAGCGCCGCGACCTGATCCTTCATAAGCGATATAAGCGGCGATATTACTATGGCGATGCCCGGCAAAGCCATTGCGGGAAGCTGATAGCACATGGATTTCCCCGCGCCGGTAGGCATCACGCCTAGAGCGTCCCGCCCTTCTAATGGCGCCCTGATTAGTTGCTCCTGTCCCGGTCGAAAACGGACATGTCCAAAATAGTGTTTAAGTAAAGCGAATATATCTGGCATAGCATTATTATCCTGTTAAATATTTTAGAGAATCACGATCGATTGTATCGATGCGGTGTGTGAGCGCAGTTTGCGATTTCAAGAGTCCCAATCGACCGCTCGCGTCCATTATAGCAGACCCGGGCGCGAAATGCAACAATGCGCGATAGGGAGGGTTTTGGGACGCGATAAGCCGCCGTTACTATTCACCCTTGTTTTACGAGACTATAGACGTCTTGCGATATTTCCGGGATGAC
>JAUNBY010000315.1 GCA_030526935.1 Clostridia bacterium | reverse complement strand
CGTATTAACAAGCGATTTGCGCCGTCGCAAAACTCAGGAGTTTCGATTTTCTAACGTTTTGACATTCGGCATGTTTCTGATGGCGTCGATAAATGCGATTACATCATGACGATGTGCACCTCGGGATGATCATGCTCAAGCATATCGCGCAAAACATCAAGGTGTAGCGAATCGCCGCGCTTTACCATCATCAGATGTTCTCCGTACAAATCGAGGACTTTAAGCTCTTTCCTCTTTGCGAGCCTATGCCCGCGCGAAACGGCGCAGCAGACCTTATTCGTCGGGCGTCATCGCCGGTTTGCCGACAAATCCTCCGCTATGAGCTGAATTTTTCTCATGCGGGCATTGACGCCGGATTTTCCTATGGGCGGGTTGAGGGAAGCGCCAAGCTCGGCCAGTGACGAGTAGGGAAAATTGAGCCGTGCGTAGGCCAGCTCCCTCAATTGATCGGGAAGGCTGTCGAGTCCGGCCGTGTGGCTTATGGTTTTAATCGCGCTTATCTGCCTTTCGGCCGCGGCCACGGATTTATCGACATTGGCGCTGTCGCAGTTGACGAGGCGGTTGGCGGAATTGCGGCAGTCGCGCAATACGCGCGTGTTCTCAAACTCCAAAAGCGCGTTGTACGCGCCCATGAGCGCCAGCGCCGCCGACATGTGGTCGCCGTCCTTTATATATACGGCGAAGCGCTGTTTGCGCTCGCTCACGCGGACGTTTATGTCAAAAAAGCCGAACACCGACGTAATACTCGCCGCAAGCTGCCTGTCCGGAACGTCTATCTCCAGGTGATAACCTTTTTGGGGATCCGCGGCGGCTCCCGCGACGATGTACGCCCCGCGCAAAAACGCCTTTTTGCAGTGCTCTGAGGACAAAGCGTCCTCGGTCGGAGCGCTTCTCATTCCGAAAGGTGCGTCAGGATCAAAAAGGGACAGCTTCTCCGCGAGCGCGAAGCCGTATTGTTCTGGGACTATTACCGCGTAGCGGGTAAGCCCCCCGAGTCTGGAGGTATCTAGCTTTGTCATGGCGCAGTCGACGCCGAAAAATTTCTGTATGATCGATTTATAGCGCTCGGCGCTCGACTGGCTGTCGAGGTTAAGGCCGATGCCGTAGCGCCCCGGCCCCCTAAAGGACAGGCCGCTCGAGGCGAGTATTGCGCCATTTAATTCCGCCACGGCGCAGCATTGCCTTTCGACTCCCGCTTTCGCAAGCTCCCGCCTTAAATTGCCCGAAAATGACACGCTAATCCTCCCCTATGACGCGCACCTCGCGTTCAAGCATTACGCCCGACGTTTCGAAAACGCGCTTTTTGACGCGCTCTATCAACGTCAGCACGTCCCCGGCCGTCGCGTTTGACGTATTGACTATGAATCCCGCGTGCCTGGTCGATACCATGCATCCGCCCACGGATTCGCCTTTTAGCCCCGCGGCTTCGATAAGCGCGCCCGCGAAATGTCCCTCGGGGCGATTGAAGACGGAGCCGGCCGACGGTTAATTCAGCGGTTGTTTGTCGCGACGCTTTTTATCCAGATGCGACATTCTTGCGGCTATATCGGCCGGTTCACCATCGCCTAGCGCAAACGTCGCGGAAAGCACCGTCAGATCCTCTTTAAGCGCGCGGCTCGTCCTGTATCCCATTTGCATGTCTTCGACAGTGATAATCTCAAAGCCCTTATTAGAATACGCCTCGACGCGCGAAAGCGCGTCTTTCAATTCCCCCGCGTAAGCTCCCGCGTTCATCGCCACGCCTCCGCCCACCGAGCCGGGTATGCCGTGCGCGAATTCAAGCCCCGAAAGCCCCGCGCGCATCGCCGCCGTCGATAAAGCGGACAGCTTCGCGCCCGCCTGCGCGGTTATTATCCGTCCCTGCACATTTATCCGGGAAAAGTTTTCTCCCAGAATTATCACGAGGCCGCGAAAGCCTTTGTCTTTAAATATCACATTGGAACCCGCGCCCAGAATCAGACGCGCGACGCCCTCTTTTTCGGCAAGCGCAAGGGCTTGGGCTATCTGTTCCTTCGACGATGGGAAAGCGACCGCGTCCGCCGGACCCCCGACGCGCATGGTCGTATGCCTGGACATAGGCTCGTTTTCGAGTATGTTCTCTATCCCCGATTCTCTAAGCGCGCGAATAAGCGAATCCATATTGCCCTCCGGATTGTCAGTTGATAAAGACGTAGTTCTTGCCCCTGAACATCTCCTGGCAGTGTATGACTACGACCGCGTCGGGCTTGAACTCGTCGACGAGCTGTTCAACGGTCTTCTGGGTCTTTCGAAGGTCGAGCGCGCAGACGTCGCGAACAGCGAGCGACATAAACGACGTGACCGGCGTTCCATAGGAATCCTTCACTATGAGAAGTCTGCCCTCGGGAGCGTTTTCGTTGGTGTAGTAGACAATCTCCGTGTGATATCCGTAGCTGTCGTAGCGATTTGAATAGCCGCCGCCCTCGAGAAGATCCGCGTTCATCACGGCCTGCTCGAAAGTCCCCTCGCGCTGCTGATAGCCCTCGCTCGTCATTATGTTCTGGCGTATATAAGTCTCGAACGCGGGGGTTATGACCTGAAAGTCATCCGGCTCAACCGCCTCGGCGCCTACGCGCTCGCCCATGCCGCCCATGTGCGCGTTTTCGAGTATTTCGATATCGAAGCGCCCTATGTCGGTCGCCGTCATGTCCGGCTGTATGGCGCCCGTTTCCAAAAGCGCCTCGCAGCTCGCGCGGTAGACGTTGAACGCCGTCATTATCGACCAGTGCAGGTCGGTTCTGAATATGGCGTCGTCGAGCGTCATGCCGCGATTTTTGTACACCTCGCGGCTGTCTATGGTCGTTATGCCCGCCTCGCGCATGCCGTTTACCATGTCGTCGGCTACTTTATCGTTGAAATCCGCGACGCCCGTGGGAAGCATATCGTCCTCGTAGAGCGTTCCGTGGGCGTAGACGAATATCATGGGTATACCGTCCTCGCCCAGCGTATCGTTCAGCGCCTTCATCGACTCTATGTCGTCGGATACGTCGGCGTCTCCCAGTAAATCGTACAGGTGTCCCGTATTGAGCCTGACCATTGTGGTGGAGCCGAAATTGAGCGAATGCTTGCCAAGCGCCAGCTGCATTCGGGCGTTGGTCTTTTCAAACCAGTCCTTGCCAAGTATATTTACGTTTATCGCGGCCGTCAAGGAGGCGATTCGTGCGGATATCCCCGCGAAGGGGCCGCCGTCCTTGTCGAGGTACTGCGTGTAGTTGACGGCGAAGGCGTAGCCCAGGCTTCGCATGTTTCCGAAAAGCGTAGCGCCCCCTATTACGGCTATGGACGCGATGAGCGCGATCGCCAGTATTCTGTTAACGATCTTTTTAATCATATGCCCGCGCCTCCTTAAAAATTAAAGTATATGAAGGGATTGTAGCCTCCCATTACCACGCTCGTTATCGAAGCGAAAAGGGCGGCGGCGAGACACAACCCCCTGAGTATCTGCATGGCGTTATCGGGAATGCGCAATTTGCTCTGTAAAAAGTTTCCGACGGGAAGCGCGACTATCAGGGCGGCGAGCACGTACCAGCCGTATTCGCGCACGTACATGGTCGCGGTGTCGTCCCAGAATCCGCCGCCGCCAAAGCCAAACATCGCGCCTATCATGCCCAGCGCGTAATCCATCGTTGAGGCGCGTATGAACACGGTAACCACCGTGACCGCCGCCATAGCGTATATGTGGCCTATCCAACGCTTTGTCATCCACTTGCCAAGCCCCAGATATTTCTCCGTCGCGAGCAACACGAAAAAGCACACGCCCCACAGCGCGAACTTCCAGTCCGCGCCGTGCCAGAGTCCCGTCAAAGACCAC
>JAUNBY010000314.1 GCA_030526935.1 Clostridia bacterium | reverse complement strand
TATAATACCATTGGAACGCCGGTATAAAACGCAATCCGGGGAAAAGTATACTTCTTAAGCGGGACATAATCGAAAAGGCCGACATCGCCATGTTTCGGGCGATGCCGGCCTTACAGCCGTCTGTCAAGCCATTTAAATTATGCCATCGACTGTATATAATCCCAATCCTCTATGAGCGGCTGTATATAGGGTATGGTCGCCTCGCGGATCGTGTTGTCGGGGGTTATTATCTCTACGCCGTATTCTTTGAGTTCTTCCGCGAGCGTCTCCTCGGATGCCAGTATCTGCTCGTCCTGCCACTGTATGGCGCTGTCGACCGCGGCCTGTACGACCTGCTGGTCGTGCTCGGACATGCTGTTCCAGACGTCGCCGTTTATGAAGATCATATTGGGGCAGATGATATGGTCGGTAAGTATGACATATTTTACGACCTCGTAGAACTTATAGCTGTAGTAGGTGGTCAGGGGGTTTTCCTGTCCGTCTACCGTGCCGGTCTGAAGGGCCATATAAAGCTCGTTGATGTTCATGGGCGTCGCGGACGCGCCCCAGGATTCGATCATCTTAACGTAAAGATCGCTTTGGGGGACGCGAATCTTCATGCCTTCCAGGTCGGCCAGGGTGTTGATGGGCTTATTGGCAGTCAACTGCCTCGTGCCGTAGTAGAACGTTCCGAGTATGCGAACGTTGATGGATTCGAACAATTCGTTGAGCGTATCCTTATAGCCGCCGTTGGTGGCCTTATGCATATGCTCGACGCTTTGCCAGAGGTAGGGCGCCTCGACCTGCGCGGCCTTGGGTATCCAGGCGCTGAACTGGGCGGGGCCTTCGGTGATTATCTCCACGAAGCCTTCCTGAACGCCTTCGACGAGGTCTGAGGATCCGCCGAGAACGCCGTTGGGATAGCCGGTGATATGCACGTCTTCGGCGTTGGCGTTGATTTCCTCGATAGCGCGCATCATCATCTGGGTTACAGCCTGGGTTTCGGGATGAACCGAACCCCATTTAAGTTCCGCGGCCTGCGCGCACAGGCAGGCGGACAGGCTCATCAGTACGACCAGAACCATTACAACTAACCTTTTCATTGAACATCCTCCACTTTCCTATATATTCAGCATCGGCTCAGCCGATTTCTGACGGTATCAGGCGCCGTAGACGAGGTTTGGCAGCCAGTCGGTCACGGCGGGTACGAACGTCACTATCATGAGAACTATCAAAAGCGGTATCAGAAAGGGCATGGTAGCCCGTATGACCCGGTTTGCCGAGACCTTGGCGACGTTTGAGGTGACGTAGAGAACGACGCCGACCGGGGGCGTGACCACGCCTATCATGAGGTTTAACAGCATTATAAGGCAGGCCTGCGTCTGCGACACCCCTATGGACGTCATCGCGGGGATGAGTATGGGGCCTAGTATCAGTATGGCGGCGGTTCCCTCCATGAAGCAGCCTATGAACAGCAAAAACAGGTTTATCGCGATCAGCAGCAGGTATTTATTGTTGATGGCGGCCAATATGGTGGTGACGGTCTGAGGTATCTGTCCGACGGTCAGCATATATCCGAATATATTTGCGGCCATGACTATGGACAGCACGACGCCCGTCGTCTCGCAGGTGGCGAGCATGACCTTGGGAATATCGCTTAATTTCAGGTCTTTATACGCCACGAGGCCGATTATCATGGAATACAGCGCGGCGACTATGGCGGCTTCGGTTGTGGTGACGATTCCGGTATATATCGCCAGGAACAGTATGACCGGAGCCATGAGCGCGAAAAACGCGTCTTTAAAGGCCAGCCAGAGCGTTCTGAGCGTTGGGCGGGCGTTTCGGGGATAGCACCTCTTTTTGGCGTAATAGGCTACGAGCATACACATGGCGACCGCCATCAACACGCCCGGTATAACGCCTCCGACGAAGCAGCGGCCGATGGACGCGCCCACGGTTACGCAGAGTATGACCATGGGCAGCGACGGAGGGATTATAGGCCCCAGAACCGACGACGCGGCGGTGACGGCGCAGGAGAAGTCGTCGTCGTAGCCCACGTCGCGCATGGCCTGTATTTCGATATTGCCAAGTCCGCCCGCGTCGGCCACGGCGGTTCCGCTCATCCCGGCGAAAAGCGCCGAGCAGATGATATTGGCGTGGCCCATGCCTCCGGGGACGGAACCTACGATTTCATTGGCGAAGCGGAACATCTTCCTTGTGACTCCGCCCGTGTTCATGAGGTTGCCCATAAGTATGAAAAAGGGGGCTGCGATCATAGTGAAGGAGTTGGCGGCCTGGGTTATCCTCTGAACTACGATCATGGGGTTGGAATCGGTTATAAACATGTACAGGAAGGAGGAAAGTCCGAGGTTTACGAAAAGCGGAAGGCCCGTAAACAATAAAACCACAAAAACTATTAAAGCGACGGTCATTCTTCGTCCCCTCCCTTATCGCGGTAATTTCTCGGCCCTTTGGTAACGCATTCAATGAGGCCGGCTATCTCGTAGCAGATTATGACGAAATTGCATATTGGCCCCATGGCATAGACGATGCCGATGTTGAGCGCTATGGACACCGCCGTCCTCTTGACGCCCACGCCAACGAGCTTTATGCCGTAATAGACCATGAGCACCGAGAAGACTATGCAAAGGACGTGGTTGAATATCTGTATCCACTTCTGCGCCTTTACGGGCAGGGCGTTTGTCACGGCGGTTATGCGTATATGCGAGTCCTTCCTCTCGGCGATGGTCCAGCCGAGGTAGCAAATCCACACATACGTGAGCTGTATCAGTTCCTCCGACCACACTATGGGATCGTTGAGCACCCACCGCCAGAAAACCTGAGCTATGCCCAGCGCGAATATGCCCGAGAGAAGGAACACCGAAAGCCAGTCTATGGTCTTTTCTGTGACCTTTTTGACTTGCGGAAGAAAACTATCGAGGAAAAAGCCCGATCCCTGCAATTACAACACCACCTTTTATCGTTGTGCCTCTGCCTGACGCGCCTGTTTTACGACCTGTTTACTCATCTCGCGGAAATAATCCTGCGGAGTACCCATTGAAAGGAAGTTTGCGCCCTGCTCTATCCAGAATTTCACGAGGTCGATGTCCATGCCTATCGACAGGCCGAAGGGTTTTTTATGCGCCTTGCATTTGGCAATGATTGCCTTCATTAGGCCGAGGACTTCGGGATCGAAGAACCTGCCGATTTTATTGACCGACGCCGACAGATCCATAGGCCCGCAGATTATTACGTCAACTCCGGGAACCTCTAATATCTCGTCGAGGTTGTTGACCGCCTGCACATGTTCGCACTGCATGATTTTCAAAAAGCTGCCGTCGACATTTTTGACGTATTCCTCAAAATCCATCGTTCCGTAGTCGATGGCGCGAAGCGGACCGAACCCGCGCGTTCCCTTCGGGGGATAGGTGCATATCGAAACCAGTTGCCGCGCTTCGTCGGCGGTATTGACCATGGGGAATATCACCCCGTCCGGCCCGCATTCGATTACCGGCTTGACGGAGGCCACATTGTGGTCGGCCACGCGGACGAACGCCGAGCATCCCCCGGCGTTGGTGGCTACGATGGCGTTTTTAATCATCGGCTGAGTCATGCCCGCGTGCTCGTTGTCGATCCATATATAATCGTAGTCGAGCAATCCGCACATCTCGTAAAAGTCCGCGTCGGCAGTCGAGCAGTGCGTTCCAAAGCAAAGCTCGCCCTTTTCGAGTTTTCTTCTGATATTCGCAATGTTGTTCACATAAATCCACCTCTTTGTCAAGATTTTACTATAATCATTATCCCGTGTCAATAGCATCGGCGAAACTTTTTGAGAGGGGCGCGCCGGCTGCGGAAATGTCGC
>JAUNBY010000010.1:3731-22478 GCA_030526935.1 Clostridia bacterium | reverse complement strand
AAAGCCGGTGGTAACCAAGTCCCGCAAGTCGATCGCGAACTTCAAAGTGCGCGCCGGCATGAACGTAGGCGCCAAGGTGACTCTGAGGGCGGAGCGCATGTACGAGTTCACGGATAAGCTCGTTTCAATAGTGCTTCCGCGCGTGCGCGACTTCAGAGGAGTATCCGCGAACGCTTTCGACGGCCGTGGCAATTATGCCCTGGGCGTCAGAGAACAGCTTATCTTCCCCGAGATCGATTACGATAAGGTCGAGAAGATACGCGGAATGGAAATGGTATTCGTCACCACCGCGAAAACCGATGAGGAAGCCAAGGAACTGTTGAGCCTTTTGGGCATGCCGTTCCAACAGGCGTAATGAAGGAGGATATAAAGCGTGGCTAAGACAAGCATGAAAATCAGGCAGTCGAGAACGCCCAAGTTCTCCACTCGCGCTTACACCCGCTGCCGTATCTGCGGCAGGCCTCATTCGGTGCTTCGCAAATACGGCATCTGCCGCATCTGCTTTCGCGAATTGGCCTATAAAGGTCAGATACCCGGCGTGAGAAAGGCCAGCTGGTAAGCCAGTAACGTCAAGGAGGTTACAAAATGATCATGAATGATCCCATCGCGGATATGCTGACCCGAATCCGCAATGCTCAGATAGCCCGTCACGAAACAGTGACTATGCCTGCGTCCAATATGAAAAAGGCGATCGCCGAGATTCTTCTGGACGAAGGCTATATAAAGTCATTCGATTTCATCGACGACGGCGTACAGGGCGAAATCAAGGTCGGCCTTAAATATGCGCAGGGCAAACAGCCTGTTATAAAGGGTCTTAAGCGCATTTCAAAGCCGGGTCTGCGCGTATATGCCAAGAATGACGAATTGCCCCGCGTGCTTGGCGGACTTGGCGTCGCCATAATATCGACATCCAAGGGAGTTATGTCCGACAGGCGGGCCCGCGAAGCCAAGGTTGGCGGAGAAGTGCTGGCCTATATCTGGTAATTGGGCTTTAGCCCTGTCAACAATTGGAGGTGCAGACAATGTCTCGAATCGGAAAGCTTCCGATAGCTGTGCCGTCGGGCGTAACCATCACCATAGATGACGATAATCTGGTGACGGTAAAAGGACCCAAGGGCACGCTTAGTCAGAAGGTTAATAAAGATATCGAAGTTAAACAGGAAAATGGAGTCTTGTCGGTAAACCGTCCCTCGGACAGCAAGCCGCACAAGTCCATGCACGGACTTTATCGCGCGTTGATCGCGAATATGGTCAAGGGCGTCACAACGGGATTCAGCAAGACCCTGCTTATGGAAGGCGTCGGCTACAGGGCGACCGCCGAAGGCAAGAAGCTGACTCTCGCGGTCGGCTACAGCCATCCCGTAGTCTTTGAAGCGCCGCAGGACGTGTCTTTTGAAACGCCCGCCGCTAACAGGATAATCGTTCACGGAATCGACAAGCAGGTCGTAGGCGCTATAGCCGCCGACATCCGCGAAGTAAGAAAGCCCGAACCCTATCTCGGCAAGGGCATTCGCTACGAAGACGAACACATCCGCCGCAAGGAAGGCAAGGCCGGCAAGAAGTAATAAAAGGGGGAGCAGTAAGTGTTCAAAAAGCGTGATCGCAACGAAGTACGCGTTATTCGTCACGAGCGTGTCAGGAAAAAAATTTCCGGAACGCCTGATAAGCCGAGACTGTGCGTATATCGTAGCTTGAACCATATCTACGCGCAGATAATCGACGACAGCGTAGGCAATACGCTGGTGGCTTGTTCCACCGTCGAGAAGGACGTCGCCAGCCAGCTCGAAGGCCTTGACAAGAAGGGCCAGTCGAAGCTGGTAGGCAAGCTGATCGCCCAGCGCGCGAAGGATAAGGGCATCGAAAACATAGTATTTGACCGTGGCGGTTATGTCTATACCGGCCGCGTGGCTGAACTGGCCGCCGGCGCCCGCGAAGGCGGATTGAACTTCTAAGGGAGGAGAATTATCGCATGCAGCGCAGAGAAAGAGAGCAGGAGAGCGAATTTAAAGAGAAGCTCGTGTACGTCAACCGCGTTGCCAAGGTCGTTAAGGGCGGTAAGAACTTCCGGTTCACCGCATTGATGGTCGTTGGAGACGGAGCAGGCCGCATAAGCTGCGGAATGGGAAAGGCTACCGAAATTCCCGAGGCGATTCGCAAGGGAGTCGAGGATGCCAAGAAACAGATGGTGAATATATCCATAAAGGATACCACGATACCTCACGAGGTCGTAGGCGTCTTTGGCAAGGGCAGGGTTTTGATGATGCCCGCTCCCGAAGGTACCGGCGTTATAGCGGGCGGCCCCGTCCGCGCCGTCATAGAGGCTGTTGGTATAAAGGATATACGCACCAAGTCGATCGGCTCTAACAACCCTATCAACATGGTTAGAGCGACTATAGAAGGTCTTAAGCAGCTTCGCAATATCGAAGAGGTCGCAAGGCTTCGCGGCAAGACCGTCGAAGAGTTGATGGGCTAGGAGGGCAATGACATGAAGCTAAAGATTACGCAGACCAAATCCACGATAGCCTGCCTGAAAAAGCAGATAGCCACGATTGAGGCCCTGGGCCTTCACAGGATAGGCCAGACGGTTATCCACGAGGATAACGAGGCCATTCGCGGCATGATATTTCGGGTAAGACATATGGTTAAGGTCGAGGAAATTAACGAATAAGGGAGGTTGGGCGACATGAAACTTCACGAACTTAAGCCCGCTGTCGGTTCCACTTCTTCCGGCAAACGCCTTGGACGCGGAATCGGTTCGGGACTTGGCAAGACCTCCGGCAAAGGACATAAGGGCGCAAAGGCCCGTTCCGGCGGCGGCAAGCGTCCCGGATTTGAAGGCGGACAGATGCCGCTTACGCGCCGTCTGCCGAAGCGCGGCTTTTACAACCCCTTCCGCACCGAATTGGTTGCAATTAACGTCGACAGGCTGGAGATATTCGAAGACGGCATGACCGTAACTCCGGTCGAGCTCATACAGTACGGCATCATAAAGAACATAAGAGATGGCGTAAAGATAATGGGCAATGGCGAGATAACCAAAAAACTCACGGTGCAGGCCAATAAGTTCACTGCTACCGCGAAGGAAAAAATCGAGGCGGCCGGTGGGAAAGCCGAGGTGATCTAAGTGTGGTCTACGCTTAAGAACGCGTGGAAAATCGCGGATCTGCGCAAGAAGATACTTTACACGATTGGAATGCTTCTGGTATACCGTCTGCTTTGCTTCGTGCCGACGCCCGGAATCGATCTGGCTACGGTCACGGAGAGGGTTCAGGGACTCGACCTGTTGAGCTTCATCAATACCATGACGGGATCCTCCCTGGCTGAGTTCAACATAATGGCAATGGGTATAACCCCCTACATCAACGCCTCGATAATCATGCAGCTGCTGTGCGTCGCCATACCGAAGCTCGAGGAGCTGCAAAAGTCCGGCGAAGAAGGCCAGAAGAAGATCGCGCAGATCACTCGCTACGTAACCGTAGGTCTCGGCTTCATTCAGGCTGTAGCGCTGTCGATAGGTCTCGGCGCTTCCGCCGACGCTACTTTCCTAAGCTACATGACGATTGGTTTCTGCCTCGCCGGCGGCACCGCGCTCGCCATGTGGATTGGCGAGAGGATAACCGAAAACGGCCTTGGAAACGGCATATCTTTGCTGATATTCGCGGGTATTATCGCGAACATCGCAAAGTACGTAGCCAGCGCCATAACCAATATGTTCAATACCGAAGCTATTTCCTCGGGCATTGTAAACCCCTGGAGCTATCTGGGCGTCGTCATACTGGCGCTTGTGATAATTGTCGCGGTCGTATTTATAGAGCGCGGCGAGCGCAGGATACCCGTTCAATACGCCAAGCGCGTGGTCGGAAGAAAGATGTACGGCGGACAGTCTACGCATATACCGCTCAGGATTAACTCCAGCGGCGTTTTGCCCCTGATATTCGCCTCCGCTATCATGCAGTTCCCCTCGACAATATTGGCGTTTTTCCCCAACAGCTCGGCTTCCCTTTGGTGGAGCGCAAACGTCAGCTACACAGGCTTCTGGTATCAGGCGATATTCTTCCTCATGATACTGGGCTTCACGTTCTTCTATTCCTCGATAACTTTCAACCCCGCCGATATTTCAAAGAATATCCAGCAAAACGGCGGAATGATACCTGGAATAAGACAGGGTAAGCCCACAACTGAATTTATTTCGAAGATTTCCAAGCGCATAACGCTGTTTGGCGCCCTGTTTCTCGCGGTGCTGGCGACGGTTCCGACGCTCATGTCGACTCTCGCGGGACTATCTCTGCCCTTCGCGGCGAGCTCCATGCTCATAGCCGTTTCAGTCGCCATGGAAACTACGAGGCAGCTTGAAAGCCAGATGACCATGAGGCACTACAAGGGCTTCCTGAAGTAGGAGACTTGGATATGAAACTCGTATTTTTAGGCCCCCCCGGAGCGGGGAAAGGAACCCAGGCGGCTAAGGTGTCCAAGGCGTTGAATATAGCGCATATATCGACCGGAGACATGTTCAGACAGGCGATAGGCGAAGGCACAAAGGTCGGTTTGAAGGCAAAGAGCTTTATAGACGCGGGAAAACTTGTACCTGACCATGTTACAATTGAAATGGTCGAGGAGCGGCTTGGCAAGGACGATTGTAAAAACGGTTACCTGCTCGACGGATTTCCGAGAAACGTCGAGCAGGCGATTGCCCTTGACAAGATAGCCAGGCCGGATTATGTGGTAAATATAGCGGTGCCCGACGAGCATTTGCTATCAAGGCTTACCGGAAGGCGCGTCTGCCCGGATTGCAAGGGGACGTTTCACATATCCAGACTTGAAGACGAACATGTATGCCCCGATTGCTCCGGAAAGCTTTATCAAAGGCCGGACGACAGCGAACAGACGATAAAGGCCAGGCTGGACGTATATCATACTTCGACAAGCCCCCTGGAGAAGTACTATTCAGACTGTGGAACTCTAGTTATGATCGACGGAGCCAGAGATCCGGAAGATGTCCTTCGGCAAATTCTCGATAAGCTGGTATAAAGCAGATGATAACGCTTAAGAATTCCAGGCAGATCGAAAAAATGCGTATAGCCGGAAGGCTATTGGGACAGGTGCTCAACGCGCTGCGAGAAATGGTAAAGCCCGGAATAACGACCTCAGAGCTTGATAAGGCTGCCGAGAAAATGATTCGCGACGCCGGAGCGTTACCGTCGTTTAAAGGCTATGAAGGCTTCCCGGCGACTATATGCGCAAGTCCCGACGACGGGGTTGTACATGGATTTCCAAACCATAAGCCGCTCCTGGTCGGCCAGATTATATCGGTTGACTGTGGATTGTCGCTGGAAGGCTGGCAGGCGGATTCGGCGTTCACATCTCCCGTAGGAGACGTTAAGCCCGAGCTTGCGCAGCTGATTAAGGTGACGGAGGAATGTTTCTGGCTGGGCTTTGAACAGGCAAAGCCGGGAAACAGGCTGGGCGATATATCCCACGCGGTCGAACAGCACGCCAAAGAATACGGCTATGGGGTTATAAGGGATCTTTGCGGGCACGGAATCGGAAGAAAGATGCACGAGGACCCGAGCATACCCAATTACGGCGAGTCCGGAAAAGGGATAAGACTGCGAGAAGGAATGACCATCGCGGTAGAGCCGATGATAGCGCTGGGCGACTGGCGCGTAAAGGTTCGGGAAGACGGTTGGACCGTAGTGACCAGGGATCATCGCGCCTGTTCGCATTACGAGCACACGATAGCCATAACCGAGGACGGACCGCAGGCGCTGACGTTTGTCGAAAAGACGGAGGCGGAGGATGAATAGAATACCGCTTGATAAAGGGAGAATGGCCCTGGCGACGGCGGGACGCGACGAGGGAAAGCTATTCGTGGTAATCGGGATAGTGGACGACGAGTATGTGTTCATCTCGGACGGCAAAACGCGAAAACTGGTTCATCCGAAGCTTAAGAAGAAGAAGCACTTGAAGGCTAAGCCGTATATAATGGATATTCCGGATGATGGAAATCTGACGGATGCCGGCATACGCAGGTTTTTGACAGACAGTTCCAAGAAGGAGGGGTAAAGGGTTGTCCAAGTCTGATGTCATCGAGGTCGAGGGCGTTGTCACTGAGTCGTATCCCAACGCCATGTTCGAAGTGGAGTTGCCCAACGGGCATAAGATACTAGCGCACGTTTCCGGTAAGATGCGGATGCATTACATTCGGATTTACCCCGGCGACAAGGTAACTATAGAGCTTTCGCCGTATGATCTGTCACGCGGAAGGATTACATGGCGCAGCAAGAATTAGCATCGATATAGGAGGGCTTGAAAAATGAAAGTAAGGCCGTCGGTAAGGCCCATATGCGAAAAATGCAAGATCATAAAGCGCAAAGGCCGCGTTATGGTCATTTGCGAGAATCCCAAGCATAAGCAGAAGCAGGGCTAAACATAAACGCCGCATTGAGCGGATGGCGTTGGCCAATTGGCCAAAAGAGAATTTGGAGGTGCTTTAAACAGATGGCACGCATCGCAGGCGTAGACCTTCCCAGAGAAAAAAGAGTGGAGATAGCGCTGACCTATATTTACGGCATTGGCAGGAATGTCGCCGACGATATAATAAAGGCTACCGGCGTGAATCCCGATACGCGCGTAAAGGACTTAACCGAGCAGGACGTGGGTCTGTTGCGCGACTACATCGACCATCACCTCAAGGTAGAGGGCGACCTTCGCCGCGAGGTATCGATGAATATAAAGCGTTTGATGGAAATCGGCTGCTACCGCGGCCTGCGCCATCGCCGCGGACTTCCCGTGCGCGGACAGAACACCAAGCAGAACGCCCGCACGCGCAAAGGTCCCAAGAGGCAGGTTGCCGGAAAGAAGAAGGCGGCCAAGTAGTTTTGAAGCTCTGCTGGATGGCGTAAGCCGGAGGGTGAGCGATAATTCAGGTTTCGCGCGGAACAAAGTCCGCGTGTGATGATGAGGAGGAAATTATAAATGGCAAAGGCGAAGCTGAAAAAGGGTACGCGCAAACGCCGCGAGAAAAAGCTCGTCGAGCGTGGCAGCGCGCATATCCGTTCTTCGTTCAATAATACGATTGTGACGATTACTGATACCTCGGGAAATGCGCTTAGCTGGGCGTCGGCGGGCGGATTGGGATTCAGGGGCAGCAAAAAATCCACGCCGTTCGCGGCGCAGACCGCAGCCGAGACCGCCGCTAAGGCCGCTATGGAATATGGCCTTAAGACGGTTGAGGTTTATGTCAAAGGACCCGGCTCCGGACGCGAGGCCGCCATAAGGTCGTTGCAGGCCGCGGGGCTTGAGGTCAACATGATCAAGGACGTGACGCCCATCCCGCACAACGGATGCCGTCCGCCCAAGCGCAGAAGAGTGTAATGGAGGTACTGATTAATGGCTAGATATACCGGTTCTGTTTGCCGCTTGTGCCGTCGCGAGGGCACAAAGCTCTTTTTGAAGGGCGACCGTTGCTACGGCCCCAAGTGCGCCGTAGGAAATCGCCCGACACCTCCGGGTGAGCATGGTCAGGCCCGCCAACGCAAGCAATCCGAGTACGGCATGCAGCTTCGCGAGAAGCAAAAGGCGCGCAGGGCATATGGAGTAATGGAGACCCAGTTCCACCGTTACTTCCTCAAAGCCGAGAACATCAAGGGCATTACGGGCGACAACCTGCTCATAATGCTCGAGCGCAGGCTTGACAACGTAGTGTACAGGCTTGGCTTCGGACTCAGCCGTCCTCACGCGCGCCAGCTGGTTCGCCATGGACACATACTGGTCAACGGCAAAAAGGTATCGATTCCTTCTTATCTGGTTGACGTAAACGACGTAATTACCGTCAAGGGCAAGTCCGCCGAGGGCGAGCACTTTAAGGCGCTGCGCGAATCCGGTTCGGGCAGAATGATACCTAAATGGCTGTCGTTCGAGGCTGGAGAGCTGAAGGGCACCGTGATCGCGATGCCGCAGCGCGATGACATCGATTTGACGATTCAGGAGCACATGATCGTCGAGCTGTACTCCCGCTAACCCGAACATTCCATGAATTGCAGGAATGTAAAAGAACTCCGCGCGAAAGAGGAGGGATAGCGTAAATGATCGAAATCGAGAAACCCAGAATCGAGCGGGTGGAGATTGGAGAAAACAATCGCTACGGCAAGTTTGTCGTAGAGCCGCTGGAACGTGGATTTGGACAGACGTTGGGCAACTCACTCAGAAGAGTGCTGCTTAACTCGCTGCCTGGCGTCGCGGTGACTGGTGTGCGCATAGAAGGCGTACAGCATGAGTTTTCTACGATACCGGGAGTGACGGAGGATGTCGCGGAAATTATCCTCAATCTGAAAAATCTGTGCTGCAAGCTGTATTGCGAACAGCAGAAGATAGTATCGATAGACGCGCATGGCCCCTGCGAGGTGCTGGCAAAGGATATTAACTGCGACGAAGAAGTAGAAATCGTCAACCCCGATCTTCATATAGCGACCCTGACCGACGGAGCGCGTCTGCAAATGCAGATAACGCTGGACAAAGGGCGGGGGTATGTATCGGCCGAACGCAACAAGCAATTGGCTAACGAACGCAATAAGGGTATGGGCGTACCGATAGGCGTTATACCGGTGGATTCGATATATACGCCCATACGCAAGGTCAGCTACGCCGTGGAGGACACGCGTCGTGGTCAGGTTACCGACTATGATAAATTGACCATAGAGGTTTGGACAAACGGGACGATACTGCCCAAGGAAGCGTTGGCTTCAGCCGCGCAGATTATGACGAATAACATGCGCCTGTTTATAGACCTTACGGTCAACGTAGTGCGCGTGGACTTCAACGAGCCTGAGGATAACACGAAGGAAAAGGTTCTCGAGATGACCATAGAGGAGCTGGATCTTTCGGTTCGCGCCTTTAACTGCCTCAAGCGCGCCGGAATAAACACCGTTGCGGAACTGGTTCAGCGCAACCAGGAGGATATGATGAAGGTTAGAAACCTCGGTAAAAAGTCGCTTGAAGAGGTTGAACAAAAGCTCGTCGCCCTTGGACTGGCGCTGAAGACGATCGAAGACTAGTAAGGAGGACATTCAAAATGGCTAATCGCAAGCTGGGAAGGCCGACCGACCAGAGAAAAGCGCTTTTGCGCAATCAGGTCACAAGCCTTCTCTGGAACGGTAAAATAGAGACCACGCTAGCCCGTGCCAAGGAGGTCAGCTCCATAGCCGAAAGGCTTATAACCCTGGCGGTTCGCGAGTGCGACAATACCGTCGAGGTGGAGAAGAGCACCAACAACGATAAGGGTCAGACCGTGGTTCTTAAGGTGACGAACGACAAGCCCTCAAAGCTGGCGGCCAGGCGCCAGATGATGAGATATCTCTATGAGATACCTTCTCCCCGCCAGGAGGACGAAACCCGCGCTGAATACAAGGCTCGCACCCGCGAGGTGAAGCACCCGCTTATCGAAAAGATGATGCGCGAAATAGGCCCCAAGTATAAGGCGCGCGCCGCTGAAAAGGGAACAGGCGGCGGATATACCCGCATAGTCCGCAAAGGCCCGCGTCGCGGAGACGGAGCTGAAATGGTAGTACTGATGCTCGTGTAACGAGATTGTTATAGACGAGGCTGACGCGTATATTGCGACAGCCTCGTTTTTCATGGCTTCTTTTAGTCAGAAATCAAGTATACTACACATGTCATTTTATCTCTAAAGAATCGCTTTCGACAGCGTGCGTCCCAGTTCGACTATGCTTAAGGGCTTGGCGATATGCGCGTTCATGCCGCAGGCGAGTATTTTCGCCACGTCGTCGGTAAGGGCGTTTGCGGTTACAGCGATGATGGGGATGGTTGTCGCTTCCGGGTGCGACGACGCGCGAATTTTTCTGGTTGCTTCCATGCCGTCCATAACGGGCATCTGGATATCCATAAGAATGGCGTCATAAGTCGAGGGTTCGCATTCGCAAAAGCGTTCAACCGCTTGCCGTCCGTCAAAGGCTTCATCGCATATTACACCGAGCTTTTTGAGCATTCCCGCGGCGACGATTCTGTTCATATGGTTATCCTCTACGAGAAGAACCTTGCGACCGGTGAGCTCCATTTGAGATAAGCCATGCGCGGAGGTTTCCGCAATGCTGTTTCCCGCTAAAGATGTCAGCAGATCGACAAGCGCCGATTGAAATATGGGCTTCGCGATGAACATATCGGCTCCGGCTTCCTTCGCGGTTGGTTCTATCCGGTTTTGGTCGTAGGCGGATACGACTATGACGATCATTTCGCGTCCGAATTTCTCGCGTATTTTTCGCGTTACTTCCGTTCCGTTCATTTCCGGCATATTCCAGTCGACGATGCACATCCGGTAAGGATGGCCCTGCCTGAAAGCCGAATCGATACCGGCAATCGCGGCCTCACCGGAGGAGACGCATGTATGATTTACGTGAATCCTCTCGAATAGCGAAGCGATATAATCGCGCTGAGACTCCTCATCGTCCACGATCAGCACGCGCAGGTTTTCCGCGTCATAAAGATGCGGCTTTTTATCCGCCGCGCAAGGCGTAAGGGGAATGTCCAAACGAAACGTCGTGCCTTCGCCCTGTACGCTCGTCACCTCTATGGCTCCGTTCATTATCGTCACCAGGTTCTTGACGATGGACAGGCCAAGCCCGCTGCCCCCATAGCGCTGCGCGGTGGCGGCGCTTTCCTGCTCAAACGGACGGAAAAGCCTTGTAAGCAGATCTTCGGACATGCCGCATCCGGTATCGGCGATCTCAAAGTGTATAAACACCTGTTCGTGGGCTTTTCGCTGCCCGATACTAAGCCATATATGGCCTTTGTCGGTGAACTTCAGCGCGTTTCCGAGAAGGTTGATGAGAATCTGGTTGATGCGAAGCTGATCTCCTATAAATACTTCATCCACGGCGGTCATAAGCCTTGTTTCGAACTCGATGCCCTTTTGTTTGCACAAATCGCGGTATATTGCGTCTATCGAGTCGATCATGTGTTTAAAGTTAAAGGAATCGTAAGCGATCTTCAGTTTGCCGGACTCGATTGCCGACACGTCCAGCACATTGTTTATGATACCGAGCAACTGCTTCGCGGCGATTTGGGAATTATCGATGTATTTCTGCGTAGCGGGCGCGTCCTCTCCCGTATCCCTGGCGAGCGTCATGAAGCCTATGATGGCGTTCAGCGGCGTGCGCATCTCGTGGGATACTCTGGAAAGAAACTGACTCTTGGCGGCGTTGGCCCTTTCGGTCTCGGAAAGAGATTCTGCGAGCATTTCGTTTTTCCGCTCAATCTCCCTCGTGTGCGCCGCCTCCCGCTGGCGCCTGTTGCGAGATATTCCAAGCAGTATCGCCAACAATATCGCCGCAAACACAATCGCCAGTATCACGACCAGGAACAGCGGATTTCTGTAGATATATCTGACAAGCGAAACCGTCTGACCGGTGTAGTCGGTATTCTCTTCCACAATATCGGCGATGTCATTATTGCTTATGCTGGCTATGGAGCGATCCAATACGGACAGCAGGAGGTTGTTATATTTGTTGGCTACGGCTATGGCAAAGTCCATGTCGTAGCTGTAGATTGTTTCCGCTGCCAGGCAGTTTCTGACGTCCTGATTGATCGCAAGTTCGGCGACGCGGGTATAGAGATAGCCCGAATCCACCTCGCCGCTGATGACCGCCTGAACCAATTCATCCACTGAATCATAATAAACGACGCTATATCTCTCGCTTAAAGTCCGCGCGTATTTATCCGCTATATCCGAGCCGCTTATGACGGCGGCAGTATCGATCGAGTCGACGTCCTCTCTGGTCAGGCGCGATACTGTTTCTGAAAGGTAGGAGCGCGTAAGCTTGAAGTTATTGTCCTCCGCCCATGAGAAATCATACCTGAAATCCAGGAGAATGTCCACCTCGGAGGATTGTACAAGCGCGTCGTATTCCTGTCGGGTCTTTGTCACGATTATTTGAATATTCAGCCCGCTTCTGGCTATGATTTCATCCGCGATCTGGGGTATAATTCCCCGCAGTTCACCGTTGCTATAATATGATAACGGCGCGCGGTCAGGGTTGATGGCGGCGGTAAACACGGTTTCTCTTTTCGATTGAATATATTCCCGCTCGTCGGCCGTAAAGGACACTTCGCCGCCTTCGGACGCGGAGTAGTATTTATTCCAGATAGCCGTGCGTATGCCAGGCTCGGAGGCGACCGTCAACTCAAGCACTTCGTTTATCTCGTCAAGAAGCTGCGTATTGCCCTTTCTGACCATGATATAAAAGAGCGAAGTGTCAAATTCGGCCAGAATCCATTCGTTGTCAATAGCGCGCAGATTGCTTGAGACGATCACGTCTATGTCGGTTCCGACTTGCAGAGCTTCCGCCAGTTCGGACTGGCTATTATATATAACGCCCGTATAGGAAAACCCGTTTTCCGCCGCGAATCTGGAAAAGCTGTCGTTGCGGCTGTTGTCCTCGAGCATGCCCACTCGTATACCGTTCCAGTTTTCATAGTCGCCGTAAAGATAGTCGGTATCGCCGGCTCGAGCCGTCACGATAGTGGCGGAGTAGCCCAGGGGTTCGTCACAGAAGTCGAAGCGTTCCAGGCGTTCTTCCGTTTTCTGCGCGCTTGAGAGCAGGTCTATCTCGCCATTCTCGAGCATGTCCAGCATCTGGCTCCAGTTCTTGTCATACCCCACATATTCGTATACCCAGTTGGCGTGCGAGCTCATGTGTTGCAAAATCTCGTATCCGTAACCGGAGCGGTTTCCATCCTCGTCGATCATATGGTATCCCTCAAAGGCGAAGAAGCCCACGCGGATCGTGCGCGGCGATTCGTATTCTTTTGCGAGCGCGGCAAAGTGCGGCAAAAGGCAAACCGTCAACGCGACGGCCAACATACATATAAACCTCGACGCGCTTACTTGCCCTTTACATGCGGCACGCGCGGCGACGGTTTTTTTGTTGATTATCATGAGTTTCTCCTTAGCTCCATTTTCGTTGAGGAATGCCGCGGGCGCCTGTCACTTATCACAGGCTTCCCTTATCGCCTGCATAGTCGCTTTATAGGTATCTCGAAACTGGCTGAATTGGACGTCCGTCTGCGCGGCGTCTGGATTCCCGTTTCTGAGTGTCTCCGTAAGCGTACAGGATATACGGTACAACGCCTCCATATCCGCGTTTCCGCTCGCGCCCTTCATCTCATGAACGCATTCGAACAGCTTTTTATAGTCCCGGGAATTATAGGCGTCTTCCGACCGCGCCAAAATATCGCTGTCCAGGAAAGACATAAGCACCAGTTCATAAAGCTCCGCGTCGCCCAGGAATCTGTTCACCCCCTTGTGATAATTAACTCCGGCCTGTTCCAATCTCGCTATGTTCATCATGTTCTGTCCTTTATATTCTGTATTTTCCGGCAGTGCGCGCTCCTCGCGATTTAAGCAACCTATCACTGGGTTCCGCCGCGGTCTTTGTCGCCAGGGTTTTCATCTATGGAGCTTAGCATGGAATTGAAAACCGTCCCCTTCATGTCATCGGAATAAAACATGAAGTGATCCCGTCCATTCTGTTTGACCTGATAAAGCGCGATATCCGCCTTCTCATAAAGTTCTTCGAATGTCGTTCCGTTTTTCGGCAACAGCGCTACGCCAAGGCTGGCTGAAATTTTGACTTTCCCCTCCAGTTCACGGAACACAGCCGTACATAAGATCTCAAGCTTTTTTGTCAGTGTCTTAATGTCGGGAAAATCGCTTATGAGCATTCCGAACTCGTCTCCGCCGAGTCTTCCTACAATATCGTCCTTAAAAAGTACGGATCTGATTGTATAAGCCACATCGTGCAGCACCTTGTCCCCGACGGAATGCCCGAAGGTGTCGTTTACCTTCTTGAAGTGATCCACGTCGAGCATGACGAAAGCGTGAAGAAGGTCGTCCGTCGCCCGCGCTATCCGCTCCTGAACCATTTCTATGAATGTGGCGCGGTTGTACAGGTTGGTAACGGGATCGATTTGAGCGCGATTCTTCAGTTCCATTTGCTCCCGTACTTCTTCGTCAACAAACCGGCAGATGAACAATATGCGCTTATCGCTCGTATGCGGATCCAAAACCATCTGGTAGTTCATGCGCACATAGACAGGTTCGCTGTCAGGCGCCAGTTTTAAACGGATGTCGGCGCTGTTATGCGAGTTACCCGCCGCGAAAGAGGCCAGTACCCGCTCGATATCCATCAGTTCATAATAAGCTTCCTTGTCCGGGGCATAGACCAGATTCTCCCCGATATACCTTATGCCGTCATCATAGCCTTTTTTGGCCGTATTGATATACTCTGGCATATCGGAGTTTTCGCTGTAGCTTTCGAGCGTATTCGTCGTCAGATTATATTCGAGGTAGAAGGACTGAGAGATATTCATCGCCACCATCATATTCTGATAGCGCTGGAACGTCAGTTCCTTCTCGTAGGCGTCCGTAATGTCGTCCAGTGAAAACACGGAGTAATTAGGCTTCCCCGAAGCGTCGAATATGGTCGTGAAGGCGCCGTTATACCAGCGCCATACGCCGTCGGAAAGCCTCATGCGACATTTGAGTCCGCCCTCAGGAATGCCGGCGAGAAGCTTTGCGTACTCGGTTTTCATAGCGTCGATGCATTCGGGCGCGACCATCGCTTCGCTGAAATAATCCTGTGGCCTGAAGGATTTGATTTCAGAGTTTATAAACAGTTCGTCGGTGTTGTCGTAGGGCCGCAATGTATCCGTGGCGA
Source organism: Clostridia bacterium (assembly GCA_030526935.1). Taxonomy (GTDB): domain Bacteria; phylum Bacillota; class Clostridia; order Christensenellales; family Aristaeellaceae; genus JAUNBY01. The sequence goes on along the minus strand of JAUNBY010000010.1, from coordinate 7,749 downwards.
AATCGTATATAATGATCCGCTTCTGGGTGTTGCGGGCTATGACCTTTAAGAGTTGTTCTTTCTCCTTGAGCGCGGAGATTTCCTCGTCCTTATCCTTCTGCTCGTTTATATCGGTAAAGGTGACGATGGCTGATTTGGGAGTGCCGTCCTTGCCCACGATGATTGTATATTCCCCTCTGAACCAGTGAAACTTGCCGTCCGGCAGCAGGCGGCGTATCTCCACGTTCTTGCCTTCGACGCCACTGGCTATGGACTGATAAAAGTCTATATAGGCGTCCGCGCTTTCCGGGGCTACGTAACCGGCTTGCACGACGCTGTGGGGTATGTTCTCAATGCGCGAGGGAAGCCCGTAAGTAGCGGCTACTTCGGGAGGCATGTATATCGCCTTCGACGCGATATCAAACCGGTAGACGATGCTGTTCGCGTGGGCGATGGCGATTCGATAGGACTCCTCCTGTATGTTTATCTGTTCCTGTATGGCTTTTTGCTGGGTAATATCCACAAACACGCTCAGGTACGCCGTTCCGCCCTGAAAGTCTTCAAGTTTCGTTGCCCTTTCAAGCGTCCAGAAAACGCTGCCGTCCTTGCGAATAAATCGAAATTCCATTTCAAAGTACGCGGGCTGTTCCCGGGCGTACTTTTCATTGAGTTCAAGTACGCGGGGATAATCTTCCGGGTAGATGATCCGCTCGTACTGCTCGGCGTACATCGCCTTGAATTCCTCGACGGAATAGCCCAGCAGTTTTTCTATGTTTTCTGACACGTGGTATAGCGGCGCATTCAACCCTAAGCCGTTGATTATCGTTCCGGCGGAAAGCGCGGTATCCACCAGATTGAGGCAGTAATCGCGGAATTTCACCGCGGCTTCCGCTTCCTTCCGCTCGCTGACGTCCATAAGCACCGCGATGAGCTTGAACGTATCGCCTGTGCGCTCGATAATTTCGGCGGTGATATGTATCCAGCAAAACCCGTAGGCGGTGCTTATGCGGTACTCATGCTCGAGTTGACGGCCCGTTGAGATAATCTGTTCAAGAGCAAGTAAAAGCGCCGGTATATCCTCTTCATAGACCAGTACCAGAGGGTCTGCCTCAGCCATGCGCTGATACTCTTCTCTGGAGTAACCGGTTATCCGGCACAGTGTGTCGTTAAAATACTGCATGGACAGCTTATTATCGGCGTATTCATACATGATAATGCCGCCGGGCACGGAGTTTGTCAGCGCGCGAAACTGCATCTGCGCCGTGCGCTCCGCGTCTATCTGAGTAACCGCGCCATAAGCCATCATGATACCGTCGTCGCGCCTTATGGAGCGCACGGTATCCGATACCCAGCAAGGCGTTCCGTCCTTGCGTTTTACGCGGTATTCAAAGGTGATGGTTTGAGGACTTTCCCTTAACCTTTCGTGTACGCTTGCGAACAAGTCCAGATCGTCTTCAAAAACGCCGTCGGCGCAATCTCCGGAGAAGATGTACAAAAGTTCGTCTTTGTTAGAGCCAAGCATCTCGCAAAGCGCGTCGCTGACATACTCAAGCTTCGTCTCATCGCCAAAGCTATAGCAGTATACGCCTCCCGATATGTTGCTAACGACGTCCGCCAGCGCACGCTGCACCTGCGACAGGCGTTCCCTTTCCCGCTCGTCGGTGCAGTCGTAGAAGGAAATGACCGCGTGATCCGGTTCCCCGTCCTTGAATACGGTCGTGCTGTCCACGCGATACCAGCGTTTTCTATTGTCGCTGTTGCGCAAACGCAGTTCTATGCAGTCCGACGGCTTGCCGTTTCGTATATCTCGGAAAAACGCGCGGCAGGTCTCGACGCTCTCGGGGCATACGACGCCATCGCGTATTATCGCGTTTTCATAGTCCTCCACGACTTTGGGCAGGCGCAATAATTCAAAAGCGTCAACCAGGTTGTTCGCTGTGCCTGTTCGTATATCGTATATGAACACATATTTTCCGCTTTGGCGGATGACTATCTCTCTTTCCTTTCCGCTGACCCGCAGTTCTTCCTCCATACGCTTTTGCGCCGTTATATCCGTGCAGGAAACCATGTACGCGTCTAAGCCCTTCCAGTGGATGCGACTCGCCTGAGAAAGCATCCATATGCCGTCCTTTCTGAGCGCCTCCACAGGTTGAGAAATGCCCGTTTCCTGCAATATGCGCACGGAACAGTTTTCGCACGGCGTCAAACGTCCTATAGCCGCTTCATAACAGCTGCAGCCAATCGGAGTGTCCGGGAACCGCTCCCGAAGCGCGCGGTTGTAATATATGACCTCGTAGGTGTCCGGGTGGACGATATAGATATAGGAGGCGCTGTCGTCCAGCGCGGCGATAAAGTCCCCCGACAGTACCGCGTTTTCCTGCTGGCGGCGCTTTATGAGGAAAGTGCCGAGTATTATCGAAGCGAGCGCAAGCGTTCCGGTCTGCTCATCCGTCCAGGCCATATTTCCCGTGCAGTCGTCGAAGCCCACCATGCCGAACGCTCTGCCGTTATCGAGGATATTGCACATAACGATTCCCTTGACGCCCTGAGCCTCAAGGTGCTTTCTGACCGCGTCCGGAAGCAGACTTATATCCGGACATACGCAGATGTTGTCCTCGCCGAACAGCCCGGCGTATTCACCGTGCAGATTTTCGTCATAAGAGACGTTTTGAAGCTTGTCCTTCTGAGACTCTATCCCCTCGGCGCACCATTCAAAGGTATTTCGGGAGATGGAATGCGTGTCGTCATCCTCGCAGATATAGGCGCGGCTCGCGTGATAGTATTCGCCCAAAAGCGCGAGCACACGATTGATGGCGTCGTCCATGTCGGAGGTGCCGTATAAGAACTGGAATATCTGCGAAAGCAGCGTTGGATCATAGGTGTATACCGGGAAATTATCCCCTATCCGCTTGCCCAGCTTCGCGAGCAGTTCATCGCGTTCGTGTTCCTTTTGAATGTCGCGCACCTGTCCGAGAAGGCGATAGACCTTGCCGGATTCGTCGGCGAGCGTGGAGTAGTCAAGCCGCACCCAGCGGTAGCCCGTAGCCCAGACATTCGCCGTAAAATCAAGCGTACCATTTGTGGGGCGCTTTACCGCCTCCCGGAGCATGGCGCGTATAGCTTGCGCGCCTTCCGGCGTCGCGTCCACGGCGGAGCCGATATAGTCGTAATACCCGGGCAACGCTTTTTTCACATATCCTTTATCCGCGCGGCTACCCTCAAAGTACAGTACATCGTTGATGAAGTCATAATCGACGATGGCGATGCCGTTTTGCTCCGCCAGTATGCGATTGCGCTGGTTTTCGATATCGCGTTCTCTCTGCTTGGTTATATCGCTGATGGTAACTACCGCGCTTTTCGGCGCGCCGTCGTCGTCAAAGACGGTACGGAAGGAACACAGTCCCCATCTGGTTCGCCCGTTCGCCAACGCGAATTGAATCGTGCTTTCTCCCTGCTCCTCGCCCGCGAGTATGCGCTCATAAAACTTGATATAATCGTCCTTGTATCTTTCTGCGACGTTAGCGGCGGCGTAAGGCACGTCTTCTATGACGTTGGGAAGTCCTACGGAAACCGCGTAGGCGTCCGGCAATGTCAACGTGCGTTTTTTCACGTCGTAATGGCAGATTATAATGCCGGTGGTTTGCAAAGCGAATCTCATATCCGCGTTTAGGTTCCTCAGATCCTCCAAATTGGTCACGTCGGAGCATATCATGATTATGGCGCTTTTGTCTTCGCTCAGCCAGTAAAAGCCCCATTTCTTCCAGAAACGCTTTTCATTATACTCAACTGGAAGTATGAGCGAATACTCGCCCGCTTCGTCGAGGCGGCTAATGATATTTTCGAACGCGAGCATTTTGGCGGCCTTTTCGCGATATTCCGGCGCGATGAAGCGCCCCGCCAACTTGCCGCTGTCTATATAATAGTCCTTTTCCGAGTTGACACCCAGGGACTTAAGCGGGCCTTGCGAATAATAGTGTATCAATCCGTTGTGCGGGTAAATCAGCGCGACGAGCTCATACATGCTGTCCGTGAGAGTACC
>JAUNBY010000010.1:0-3631 GCA_030526935.1 Clostridia bacterium | reverse complement strand
AGGATTTCAAGGCCTTCGCTGTAGCTTATGTTCTCTACGAAAATCTTCGAACGCCAGGTTACAAAACAATTCTTCGTCAGGTTCGCGTGTACCCTCGCCTCCACGTCGCCGTCATGCAGGCCTTCGAGGTTCTTAATAGCGGCGGCGTAATCCTTCTCTTTGCGCAATTGCTCGCTGACGTCCTCGCCAACTATCGTCAAAGCGGCAAGTTCGCCGTTGCCTCCCCAGATAGGTTCGCATTGAATCTTGAGCCATTCCAGCCCCGTCGTGGCGCTGTTCAGATGCAGCGTTACCGTTCCGCCGATAATCGCCCTGTCGCGCAGCCGCGCTATGAATTGCGCCAGTTCATCGCGGGAATCCGGCAATATACTATCAAGGCTCGGGCCGCCCGTTCCAAGTTGTTTCGTGGGGTCGGTCAGGTCGAGATTTTTCGCGTTGCGGTTGCGCGCGATAAGAAGGCCGGAGCGATAGTCAAACGTCCAGAAATACAGAGAGGAGGCTTCCATGGCCAGTTCCACTTCGCGGGCGCGCATACCGCTTTGCACTTCGGCGTCCGCGTTCACCGCCGAACCTATGGCGCCTATGGGCTTGCCTTTAGAATAGATCGTGTGATAGGTGATATTTACCCAAGAGTAGATACCATCTTTAGATTGTTTCATCAGGAATGTGCCGGAGGCGTTGTCCTCGCCCGCCATGACCCGCTCGTGCAGCGCTATATACGCCTCCTGTGACGAGGGGGCGACGAAGTCCATCTCCGAAATGGATTCAGGAACAAATTTAAGGGCATCCGGCAGGAAGTTGCCTTTTGTTCTATTCAACTTCTTCATCCGCCGGTTGGGAATATCGAATTCCCACAGGGCGATTCTTGACATGGAAAGCGCGGCGTTGGTCTTTTGCTGCTCCATGCGCAATGATTCGCTGATTTTCACTTGCTCCGTAACATCCGTATAAGCGCAGTAATACCTGAGCACTCCGTCACTGCCCTTGACCGGATTGCCCGTAAGGTTCACCCATATAACGCTGCCGTCTTTGCGAATCAATCTGTATTGCTCGCTAAATACCAGCATAGAAGCCGCGGCCTTAGCGCAGGCTGTTTTTACCCATTCCTTGTCCTCCGGGTGAATTACGGCGTAGATGTCCTGCTTAAAAATACGCTGAATTTCTTCATAAGAATATCCAAGCAGTCTGGACACGCCCTCGCTTACATATTCGCAGGTCTCCGTTTCGCCCTGAATAGCAATGGTGATAACGCCGCCCGGGGTGTTGGCGATGAGCGCCTTGGCCTGCAAATCGCTCTTTTCAAGCGATTCCTCAAGCCGTTTTTGTTCCGTCACGTCAAACATCGTGGCGTATAAAAGCGTCTTTCCGCTATCGTCTTTTACTATGCTTCCGAAGACGCGAAGCCAGAACCGGCTGCCGTCGCTGCGCTGCGCGGGGACGACGCGATCAACGCGGGATTCGCTTCCCGAGTCAATTCCATCCTGTTGCTCCAGAAACCCTTTCGGAATAGTAGAATTGACCGGCAAACCCTCGGCGATCCGCTGGTCGTATTCCTCTTTGGTAAAGCCGAATATTTCGCAGACCCGGTCGCTGATATATATCGGATAAACGCCGTCGCCGCGCCGCTCGTAGATGGATACGCCCGCCGGAACATTGCGCACTATGTCGTCAAGGCGATGCCGTATCGCGTCCAGCTCCTTGCGTCCCGTGATGTCCTCGCTGGCAAGGTAGAACAGATACCCGCTTCCCTTCCTTTCGAGAAAGCGAAGCCGCGTATTTGTCCAGAAATCGGGCATGCCGCTTTTAACCGGTTTAGAGTGAAGTTCACACTGCGCTTCCTGACCGGTTAATATGGCTTTTTCAAGCGTTTCGCGAAGCAGCCTCTGCGACTCGGGATAAAAACGATCGAACAGGTTGAGGCGATATTGAGCGTAATCGGCCGGATTGGAGCCTATCATCTCATAAAACCGCTCGTTTACGCGCAATGACTCGAGGCGGTCATTATTATACTCTGCGATTTGCGCGCCGCCTACAAAGCTGTTAAACAGGAGCGTTGCCTGAGTGGAGGCGTCGAAAAAGTCCACGGACTCGGTAACGCGCAAGCCCTCATTGTTGACCGGAAGCTTTTCAGCCTGTTTCGCGTTTCGCAAAATATCCTCATATTCATCCGCCGGTATGGGTCTTGAGAAATAATAACCCTGCATGCTGTAACAACCGATGCTGCTCAGATAGTCCGCCTGTTGTCTGGTTTCCACGCCTTCGGCTATGGTGGGAAGCTTGAGCCAGTGCGCCATGCGCACGACAGAGGAGAGTATGCTTCCTCCCCGCGAATGTTTGTCCGTTTCCCGGCAGAACTGCATGTCGAGCTTCAATACATCCACCGGTACTTCCTTGAGGGTATTCAGCGAAGAGTAGCCGCTTCCGAAATCGTCCATCTCGATAAGAAAGCCCAATTGTTGCAATTCCTTCACCGCGGCGATGAGTTGCTCGGGCTGGTCTACATACGATGATTCGGTGATCTCCAGATGTAACTGCCACGGTTCCAGATTATACTTTTGTACGAGCGCCATGATGACGGCGGGCAGATCGAGCGTGCGTATATCCCGCCTGGAAATGTTCACGGATAGCGGCGCCATGCATATCCCCTCGTCCATCCATTTGCGAAGATACTTGCACGCCTGTTCCCAAACGTATTTGTCGAGGTTTGTGATAAAGCCGTTCTCCTCAAACAAAGGTATGAATTCGCCCGGAGAGATCATCCCCTTCTCGGGATGAATCCATCTGACGAGCGCTTCGGCGCCGGAAATCGCGTTGTTCGCATAGTTGTACTGAGGTTGGAAATAAAGTTTAAATTGTCCCGATTCCAACGCGTCCGTCATCTCGTCGATCAGTTCCTGTTTGCGCAGAAGCTGGCGCAATAGTTTTTCGTTGAACCAGCCCGTATGATCGTTGACAGAACTCTTGACGGAGCGCATGGCGAGCAAGGCACGGTCTATCATAAGATTCACGTCCAGCGACAGGTCGTCTATCAGATACCGGCCTATATGCGCGTGTACCGGTATTGAAAGGCCGTAATGCCTCAAAGCCTCAAAAAAGCTGTCAGTTGCGTCGTTTATTGCCTTCTCGTCATTGGGAAGCAGCGCCAGAAACACATCCGCCATGTCCCTGCAGACAATGCCTCCGACCTTGTCTATCTCGCTTTTTCGCAGCCTGGCGATAAACTTCAAAAGTTTATTGCCCTCCTCGTGACCGAAGCGGTCGTTGACAACCTTGAAACTGTCCACATCCAGGCAGGAGAGCACATAGCTCCCCGCCGGCTTCATGTCTATCATCTCCCGGGCGCGCGACGTGAAAGCCACGCGGTTCAAAAGACCCGTGAGGTTGTCGTGGCTCGTTAAATAGAGCTGTTCTTCTTTTCTTTGCAGTTCCGCCTTGTACGCCTCGTTCTGTTCGGCGGCAATGGCGGCCTCGCGTCGGGACAATATGTTTCCGACGCGTTGAAGTACGATCCTTACGTTGAAAGGTTTGATGATTACATCCAGAGCACCCAGTTCTAGCGCCTTAAGCTGGCTTTCCTCGTCCTCGTTTCCCGTTACGACTACGACGGGGATCTGTGAAAGCTGCGCGTCTT
>JAUNBY010000009.1 GCA_030526935.1 Clostridia bacterium | reverse complement strand
CAAGACCCAGCAGCGCAACTGGATAGGCCGTTCCGAGGGCTGCGAGGTTGACTTTACGCTGACCACGGGCGAAAAGCTTCGCGTGTTTACCACGCGCCCCGATACTCTGTTCGGCGCGACATATATGGTCATATCACCCGAACATCCGCTTATCGACGCGCAAAAAGCGATAATAAAGAATTACGACAGCATCGTCGAATACCGTCAGGCCGCCGCGCGCAAGAGCGATTTTGAACGCACGGAGCTTAACAAGGACAAGACCGGAATAGAAATCGACGGCATAAAAGCCATAAACCCGGTGAACGGCTTAGAAATTCCCGTGTGGGTCTCCGACTACGTGCTCATGGGCTACGGCACCGGCGCTATAATGGCCGTTCCCGCGCACGACGGGCGCGACTGGGAGTTCGCGAAGAAATTCGATCTGCCCATTATCGAAGTCGTCGCGGGCGGCAATGTTGAAGAAGCGGCTTACGAAGACATAGAGCAGGGCGTAATGGTCAATTCCGGCTTCCTCGACGGCATGAGCGTCGCGGACGCAAAAAAGGCCATATCGGACTGGCTCGTTGAGAAGGGCCTCGGCGTCAAAAAGATCAACTTCAAGCTTCGCGACTGGGTGTTCTCCAGACAACGCTACTGGGGAGAGCCTATACCGCTCGTGTATTGCGACAAGTGCGGCTGGGTCGAAATACCCTACGATCAGCTGCCGTTAACGCTTCCTCCGGTCGAAAAATATGAACCCACGGGCGACGGCGAATCACCGCTTTCCGCCATAACCGAATGGGTGAATACCACCTGCCCCGTCTGCGGCGCTCCCGCCAGGCGCGAAACCGATACAATGCCGCAGTGGGCCGGCTCAAGCTGGTATTTCCTGCGCTATGTTGACCCGCATAACGACAGCGAGTTCGCCTCGATGGACGAGCTTAAATACTGGCTTCCGGTCGACTGGTACAACGGAGGAATGGAGCACACGACGCTTCACCTGCTCTATAGCCGGTTCTGGCATAAATTCCTCTACGACATAGGACTCGTTCCCACTCCCGAACCATACCTCAAGCGCACATCCCACGGCATGATACTGGGCGCGGACGGCGAGAAGATGTCGAAGTCGCGCGGCAATGTAGTAAACCCCGACGACGTGGTCGACGAACTTGGCGCGGACGCCTTCAGGCTCTACGAGATGTTCATGGGCGCTTTCGACCAGGCGATACCGTGGTCAACCGACGGCGCGCGCGGCTGCCGTCGTTTCCTCGACCGCGTATGGCGGCTGATGGAGATGTTGACGGATGACGAGGGCATATCGCCCGAACTCGCCTACGACCTCAATTTCTGCGTGAAGAAGGTCTCCGAGGACTACGAGAGGATGAAGTACAACACCGCCATAGCCGCGATGATGTCCCTTGTCAACGCGATATACGAGCGCAAGTCCATCACGCGCGGCGAGCTTAAGGCGCTTTGCCAGATACTCAACCCCGCGGCTCCTCACATCACCGAGGAAATAGCCGAAATCTGCGGATTTGGCGAGCTGGCCCGCCAGCCATGGCCCGAGTGGGATGAAAAGGCGCTGGTCAAAAACGTCGTCGAGATAGCGGTTCAGGTAGGCGGCAAGGTTCGCGGAAAGCTCATGGTTCCGTCGGATATTACGAAGGAAAACGCGGGCGAATACTTTGCCGCTAACGACGAGTTCAACCAAATGCTCGGCGGAAAGCCCGCTAAAAAGATAATATACGTTCCCGGAAGGCTTGTAAACGTTGTAGTATGACGGATAAGCTGAAGTGGAAGCTGGCAAACCTTCCCGAATCCCCCGGCTGCTACATTATGAAGTCGCAGGGCGAGGTCATATATGTCGGCAAGGCCGTCAATCTGAAAAACCGCGTCAGGCAGTATTTTCAGTCCAGCCGGGGGCATACGGCGAAGGTCTCGGCGATGGTTGCGCGAATAGACGATTTCGATACGGTGCTCGTGACGGGAGAACTCGAGGCGCTGATACTCGAGTGCAACCTCATAAAGCGCTACCGGCCGTTTTACAACATACTTCTCAAGGACGACAAGCAATACCCGTATATAGCCATAGATATGAACGAGCCTTTCCCCCGGGTGAGGCTCAAGCGCAGATACGAAAAGGACGGTCTGCGCTATTTTGGCCCCTATAAAAGCGCCAGCGTCGTAAGAGAGGTAATGGACGTCGTCAGGCAGGTTTTTCCCATTCGCTCCTGCGAGAGGGATATACAGCCGGGAAGCGCCATGCGCCCCTGCGTTCATCACGCCACTGGCGATTGCCAGGCGCCCTGCGCCGGGCTTATATCGCGGGAGGACTACCGCAAAACCGTAGACAAGGTGATCGAGTTTCTTTCGGGCAAATATGAGCTTGTGCTCGACGAAATGAAAGCGCGTATGCTCGAAGCGTCGGGAAGTATGAATTACGAGCGCGCCGCCGTGTATCGCGACAGGATAGAGGCCGTTAAGACCGTGATGCAGCGCCAGCGAGCCGCCCACGCCGGGGGAGGCGATCAGGACGTGCTCGCCTGCGCCCCCGAAGGACCCGACGCGCTCGTCGAGTGCCTGTCAATAAGGGACGGCAAGCTCATAGATTCCAACCTCTATACATTCCAGCATTCCGGCGACGAAAAGGCGGGCGAGGTGCTGACCAACTTCATATTGCAGCACTACGACGCGGTTTCGGGAATACCAAGGGAGATTTTGCTGTCGAGCGACATAGAGGATATGGACGTATTGTCGCAGCTCATGACAGAAACGGCGGGGTATAAGGTCTCAATACACGCGCCCAAAAGGGGCGACAAGAAAAAGCTCGTCGAGATAGCCGAAAAAAACCTCTCCGACGCCATAGAAAAGCGCGCCATGCGGATGGAAAAGAGCTTCTCGCGCACCATAGGCGCCTGCGCGGAACTGGCCCGCGAACTGGGTCTCGCCGAGCGCCCGAGGCGCATAGAGGGCTACGACATATCAAATACTCAGGGCGTTTTGTCGGTAGGCTCGATGGTTGTTATGATAGACGGCGAGCTTGCCAAAAAGCAGTACCGCCATTTCAGAATCAAATCCGTAGAGGGGTCTAACGACTTCGCGTCCATGTACGAGGTAATACTGCGAAGGCTCACCCACGGCGTCGCAGAGAAGGAGAAGCGCGAGGCCGAAGGTCTCGACCCCAAAGAGGGCAGCTTTTCCGACATGCCGGATCTGATACTCATAGACGGCGGCGCGGGTCAGCTCAACGCCGCCATAAGCGCCATGAGCGAAACGGGGCTTGCCATACCGATGTTCGGGCTGGCTAAACGCCTCGAGGAAATAGTCCTTCCCGGAAGCGAGAGGACGCTTTTGCTCGACCGCCACTCGGAAGCGCTTCACCTCATACAGCGCCTTCGCGACGAGGCGCATCGCTTTGGAATAACCCACCACAGGCAGCTTCGCGCCAAGCGGTCGATCGCCTCGTCCCTCGACGGCATACCCGGTATAGGCGCGAAGAAGAAAAAAGCGCTCCTCAAGAGCTTTAAGACCATAGAGGCCATAAAGTCGGCAAGCGTGGAACAGCTTTGTCAGGCCGAGGGCATAGGAGAGGCGCTGGCGAAGGTTATAAGGGAGCATTTCGGAAATAGCGATTGAAAATTGAAAATTTCTGCCGATGGGCGGAAATTTTCAATCATGAACTTGACTTGACGCGTATTATGGGGTATTCTATTGACAGTCCCGACCGCTATGGGCGAAAAATGTCAATAAGGGGAAAGCGCGATGGAAATCAAACGCGACCGCTATCTTAATCAGCTGCTGTCTTACCAATGGGACGGGCAAGTCAAAGTAATCACAGGAATACGCAGATGCGGAAAGTCTTATTTGCTGCGCAAAATATACAAAGACTATCTTCTGTCGCACGGCGTCAAGGATGAGCAGATAATATCCGTAGAGCTTGATCTGGCGAGGGATATCAGATATCGCAACCCCCTGGAACTCGCCGCTTATGTGAGAAACCTCGTGCGTGACGCGACGCAAAGCTACTATCTGTTTATCGACGAAATACAGATGTCCGACGAGGTGGCTAATCCCTATAATCCGCATGGCAAGAAGATAACATTCTACGATGCGCTCAATGATATGCGTGAGTTGAGCAATGTGGACGTATATGTTACCGGAAGCAATTCGCGTATGCTGTCCACCGATATACTGACCGAGTTTCGCGGTAGAAGCGACGAGGTGCGCCTGCACCCGCTGAGCTTTCGCGAGTATTATTCAGCCGTGGGCGGCGACAAGAACGACGCCTTTGACGCCTACGCCTTTTTTGGAGGTATGCCGCTTATACTGTCAAGGCCCGATGATATGGCCAAGATGAGCTATCTTCGCTCTTTATTCAGCGAGGTATATATAAAGGACATAGTAGAGCGCAAAAACATCGAGCGCGAGGATGTGCTCTCGCAGGTGCTCGATTTACTGTGCTCATCCGTAGGATCGCTTACGAATCCCACGAAAATCGCCGATACATTGGAGTCCCGTGAGCATATTTCCGTTTCGCGCAATACGATCAAAGCGTACATCGGGCATTTGTCAGACGCGTTTCTGTTTTGCGAGAGCAAGAGGTATGACGTGAAGGGAAGGGCGTATTTTGACACGCCCTGTAAATACTACTGCCAGGACATTGGACTTAGAAACGCGCGCGTCGGCTTTCGTCAACAGGAGATGACCCATATTATGGAGAATATTCTGTATAACGAGCTTATAGTGCGCGGCTTTTCGGTCGACGTGGGCGTAGTGTATTCGCGAGAGGTGAACAAGAACGGCAACTCCGTCCGCGTGCCGCGAGAAATAGATTTCGTCGTAAACGACGGCAGTAAAAGAACCTATATACAATCGGCTTACGCTATAGAAACCCCTCAGAAGCGCGAAATGGAAGCGCGCCCCTTTTTCCTGACCGGAGACTCATTTCCCAAGATTATTGTCCGTAAGGACGTCGGAAAGCGCTGGTATGACGACGACGGAATTCTGAACATAGGACTCATAGATTTTCTGCTGGATGAGGCAGTAATATGAGGTGTTGAGCGATATCAGCCTGTTGCCTTTGACGGGTTGGAAGTGTATAATGATAGAAACCATGGAGACATAATTTATTTTATATCGGGAGGTTTACTATGGATTTCAGCAAAATGGACGCGCTTATCGACAGCTGGCAGGGTGAGATGATCGACATGCTTCGCGGGTGGCTCGCCATAGACAGCGTTCAGGCCGAAAAGAGCGCCGACAACGCGCCGTTTGGGGACAACGTGAGGCGTATGCTCGATTTGTTTTTGGCGGACGCCGGTAAGCTCGGCTTTGAGGTGGACGACGTGGACGGCTACGCGGGAAGCGCTCAGATGGGCGAGGGAAGCAGGACGCTCGGCATACTCGCGCATCTTGACATAGTGCCCGCCGGGGACGGCTGGACGCGCGACCCCTTCGGAGGAGAGATAGCCGACGGCATGATATACGGGCGCGGCGTGCAAGACGACAAAGGCCCGGCGCTGATGGCTCTGTACGCCATGCGAGCGGTTCGCGAGGCGGGCATACCGCTTAAAGACGCGGTGAGGCTGATCGTCGGCTGCGACGAGGAAACCGGCATGAGCGACATGCGCTACTACGCGAAAACGCGCAAAATGCCCGACTATGGCTTCTCGCCGGACGCAGAATTTCCGCTAATAAACATCGAAAAGGGCGGGCTGGCGCTCAAATTGAGCAGCTTGACCGGCGGAGAGGATGGCGCTCTCATACCCGTCTATTCGCTCAACGCGGGATTGAGGCGCAATGTCGTCCCGGGATACGCGACGGCGGAAATCGGATGCGCGAGCATCGAATTTGACGAGATAAAAAAGCGCGTCGAGTCTATCGCCGCTTCACACGAGGGATTTGATTTGAGATTAAAGAAACTCGACGGCGAAAGGGCGCTTCTCGAATCGTTCGGAAAGCAGGGACACGCCGCGATGCCGGAGCTTGGCTTTAACGCGGCGGGCGCTCTTCTCGTAGCTTTGGACGAACTCGAAGCCGGAGGCGGAAGCAAAACGGCGATACAGGGTCTGTCCAGAATACTCGGCGTGAAGTACGACGGCGACAAGCTCGGCATAAAGCAGTCTGACGATTTGAGCGGCCCTTTGACCTGCAATCTCGGAATACTGCGCTACGACGGCAGGGAAATATCCGTGGTTTTGGACATACGCTATCCCCTTTGCGCCAGCGAGGACGATATGTGTAAAAACGCAGGCGTAGCCGCCGCGCCCTGGGGTTTGAAAGTTGAGCATATAGGCGGACACACGCCTTTGCACGTCCCGGCGGATAATCCGGTCGTGACGGGTCTTCTCGAGGTCTACAGGGATATGACCGGAATAACCGCCAAACCACTCGCCATAGGCGGAGGCACGTATTCGCGAATGATGCCCAATACCGTGGCGTTCGGCGTTACCTTTCCCGGCGACGTAGACCGCTGCCACATGCCCGATGAGTGCTACGCGCTCGACAAGTTCATGCTCTGCGTTCGAATGATGGCCCAAGCCATAGTCAAGCTCGCGGGCTGATTCATATGGTGCGGATAAGCAATTTGTGTTCTACTCGTTTCCGGCGAGAGTTGATATTCCCCTGAACTGTTGAGCGGCCTGTTTTATCAAACAATCAGCCTCGCTCAATCATTTCTCGACGCCCATGTGCGCAGGGCAATCTTCAATATCAGCATCGCCGGAAGCGCCAGAAGCATCCCGACGGTTCCCCAACCCGCGCCGCCTATGGACATGGCGACTATGGTTGACGCGGGCTTAAGTCCGGTAGCCCCCGACATTACTCGGGGGCTTATTACGACGGAGTCTATCTGTTGAACGACGAAAAGCGCTATGACGGCGAAAATTGCCGTCACGAGGCTTTGGGAGAGGGCTATTATGACCACGGGTACGCCTCCGAGAATGGGGCCGAAATAGGGAATTATATTGAATATGCCGACGATAGCCCCGAGCGCCACAGGCGACTTTACACCCGTAAGCCAAAGCGCGACGGAGGTAAGTATCGCGACTATAACGCATACCGTCAACTGCCCTCTTACGTACATTTTCAAACCCATCGACACGTCGCGCGACATACGTATCGCCAATTCACGCCAATCGGAAGGCACGAGCATTTCGGCTTTGAATCTGGCCTCGTCTATGTCGGTCAATATAAAGACCCCGAGTATAGCGCCAAGAAAGAACGAGGAAACGCCCTGCGCCATGCCTCCCGCAGACGAGGCTATACCTCCAAGGTATTCGATGGCTATGCCCGGTATGTCCGCCTGCTTAAAATCGATGGCGCCCATACCCATCTGGCTGAGCTTCTGATTGATTTTCGCGAGCAGGTCGTTAGCTTTTGAAAGTATATCCGGAATTATCTCTATTATCTCGCGAGTCTGGACTACTATCGCCGGTATAAGGCTGATTGCGGCCAAAACCAGAACAGCCATGACTGTCGCCAGCGCCAGCCACGCCGATAGACCGCGCGGCAACTTCCTGGCGAATCTGTCGCACATAGGTTCCAGCGCGAAAGCCACTACCCACGCGATTATCATCATCCTCGCCAGATACGATATGACGTTCGGAAACGACGCCAACAGCCATACGCAAAGCGCCAACACCGCGAATATCCTTAAATACTTAGACTTAATCATCAGATCAATTCCGTTCCAGAGGCTTTGTCAGCCGTGTTTAGAAACTGTGCATGCGCCAATCGCCGGTCAGCCCGGGCGTAATTTCGCCCGGGCGGATCGCTAAAGACAACTACTTCATGCACTGCGAAGCCTTGTCCGCTATGGTATTCGCCGCGCCCGAAACGACATTTGTCATCTTTCTGCGGGCTTGCGAGTTCATCGCCATAATTATGGCGGCGGTTGAGGCTCCCAGCATAGCGCCGGTGACCGCTCCCTTCATCCAACCCTTACTCATGGTCATTTCCTCCTTCCGGATTGATGAGAACGCCGCAGGTCGAAGACTCCGCGGCAAAGCTGAAAATCCAACGCCTTGCGTATGCCAGATCCTCCCATACGCCTTCGGACAGCTCGACCGCCTCTACGCGCCTCGTAGCCTCGTCGATGAGAGCGCCGGTTATCTGACCTATCCTTCGCCCGTCCGCCATAACTGCCGGTATGGCCTTTTTGGGAGGCGGCAGGGAGAGCTTTCCGGCGTCGGACGCAATCACGCTTACGTCTCCGATGATTTCGATGTTTTCAGCGTCGATTCGCCTCACGCCGAAAGGCATGGCGGTTAAATATATGCCCGTAAAAAGCTTCTTCGACAGGTCTATATCCACGTCGGTTACGTGTCCCACGACGCGGGAAACTACCAGCACGGGAAGTCCGATTATCGATCTTACGCTTTTCATGTCGCTTCGTCCTCCACGCGTGGATTTTCTTATGTATTGTTCGTACCGGAGCAATCAGATAAACGTGGGATTATTTGTCTGTAAAAATTATTTTCACCATTGACAGGCGATGGCGATTAGGCTATAATGAAAACAAGATGAATATGCGTGGTTCCAAGAGATTTTGTGATGGGGCGACGACGCGTTTGATAAGCTGAGAGGCTTGTCGGATGTGTTCGCCCTTTTTTAGTACAATGTAGCTTTAATCCGCGCATGTTATCAAAATATCGGGAGGGATTATTATGGAAACCAGACCCTATGTGCCGTGGGAACTGATGAACAGCTTTTTGATCGAGGCCTTTAAGGCATACGGAGTTCCCGAGGCGGACGCGGCTCTTTGCGCCGACGTGCTTCTCGAGAGCGACCGTCGGGGAATAGAAAGCCACGGCTGCAACCGCTTCAAACCCATATATATCGATCGCATCGTCGCCGGAATCCAAAAGCCCGTAACCGAGATAGAAATAGTCAAGGAAACCGTTACTACCGCGGTTCTGGACGCCCACGACGGCATGGGCATGGTTGCCAGCCATAAGGCCATGGAAATGGCCATAGAAAAGGCCAGAACCTATGGCTTGAGCATGGTCGCGGTGCGCAATTCAACTCATTACGGCATAGCGGGCTATTGGGCGACTATGGCGACCAAGGCCGGCATGATAGGCATGACGGGAACCAATGCCCGTCCCTCCATCGCACCCACATTCGGAGTCGAGAACATGCTCGGAACCAATCCCCTTACCGTAGGCTTTCCCACCGACGAAGACTTCCCCTTCATGCTGGATTGCGCGACATCCATCACCCAGCGCGGCAAGATCGAGTACTACGCCCGCAACGGTAAGGACACTCCCGCCGGCATGGTAGTGGGTCGCGACGGAAAAGCTCTTACCGACTCCAAGGAGATATTGGTAGACCTGAATACCGGAAAAGCCGCCCTCGCGCCGCTTGGCGGAATCGGAGAGGAACTCGCGGGATATAAGGGCTATGGCTACGCTACCGTCGTCGAGATCCTTTCAGCCGCTTTACAAGCCGGCAATTTCCTCAAGATGCTCACCGGCATCGGCGAAAACGGCGAGAAGGTCATGTATCATCTGGGACACTGGTTCCTGGTCATCAATCCCGAGTTTTTCATGGGACTCGAGAGCTTCAAGAAGACTACCGGAGACATACTGCGCGAGCTTCGCGCATCCACCAAGGCGCCCGGCGAGGAGCGCATATATACCGCGGGCGAAAAGGAATACCTCGTATGGCTCGAGCGCAAGGACAAGGGCGTTCCGGTCGGAGAGGCGGTTCAAAAGGAAATAATCGCTGTGCGCGACGCAAAGAACCTGCCGTTCAAGTTCGATTTTGAAAAATAAGAGGAGGTTACATCATGGATTACGCGAAAGAATCACTCAGGCTGCACGGAGAATGGAAAGGCAAGATTGAAGTCGTAACCCGTGTTCCGGTAGAGTCCAAGCAGGATCTGTCGCTGGCTTACACCCCCGGCGTCGCCCAGCCCTGCCTCGAGATTCAAAAGGACATCGACAAGAGCTATGAACTCACCCGCCGCTGGAACATGTGCCTGGTCGTCACCGATGGAACCGCCGTTCTGGGTCTGGGCGACATCGGCCCCGAGGCCGGAATGCCCGTTATGGAAGGCAAGTGCGTGCTGTTCAAGGCGTTTGGCGACGTCGACGCCTTCCCGCTTTGCATAAAGTCGAAGGACGTTGACACCATAGTCGATACCATCTACCTCATCTCCGGCTCCTTCGGCGGCGTCAACCTCGAGGACATCGCCGCGCCGCGCTGCTTTGAGATAGAAAAGAAGCTCAAGGAAAAGTGCGACATACCGATATTCCACGACGACCAGCACGGCACCGCCATAATCACCCTCGCGGGACTCACCAACGCCCTCAAGGTCGTAGGCAAGAAGAAGGAAGACGTGCGCGTGGTCGTAAACGGCGCGGGCGCGGCTGCCATATCGATAACGAAGCTCCTCCTCTCCGACGGCTTCAAGAACATAACCCTCTGCGACCGCAAGGGCATCATATACGAGGGTCGCAAGGAAGGCATGAACCCCATTAAAGAAGAAATGGCGCTCGAGACCAACCGCGAAAAGCTCGCGGGAACCCTGGCCGACGCGCTCGTGGGCGCCGACGTGTTTATCGGCGTATCGGCTCCCGGCATGGTGACGACTGAAATGGTCAAGACCATGAACAAGGACGCCATAGTCTTCGCCTGCGCAAACCCCACCCCCGAGATATTCCCCGACGACGCCAAGGCAGGCGGCGCGGCGGTAATATCCACCGGGCGCAGCGACTTCCCCAACCAGATAAACAACGTCCTGGCGTTCCCCGGCGTATTCAGGGGAGCTTTCGACGTTCGCGCCAGCGATATAAACGACGAGATGAAGATCGCCGCTTCCCGCGCGCTCGCGGGACTCATATCCGACGAGGAACTCAACAGCGAATACATCATACCCGCCCCGTTCGACCCGCGCGTCAAGGACGCCGTGGCCAAGGCGGTGGCGCAGGCCGCCAGAGATTCCGGAGTGGCCAGAATCTAAAGCCTGAATAAACCAATAGTATAACAGGGTAGAGTGATGTGCCACTCTACCCTGTTAAGCCTTGTGCGGGCGCGTTTACGCCATCGTCAATTCTCATATTTTCGAGCGTGTTCCTTCATGGCCTGAAAGGTCTGATCGCTTATATCGTGCTCTATTTTGCAAGCGTCCGCGCGCGCCACGTCCTCATCGACGCCAAGCGCCAAGAGGAATTGCGTCAACATTTTATGCCTTTCGTATATGCGCTGGGCTATCTCCATTCCGGTTTCGGTAAGCGTTATTAGTCCATCCTTGTCCATGGTTATATAACCATTTTCGCGGAGCCTTTTTGTGGCGTAACTGACGCTGGGTTTGGTCACTCCAAGCTCCGTAGCAATATCTATGGAACGTATGTATCCGTGTCGTTCCTTCATCATCAGCATTGCCTCGAGGTAATCCTCGGAAGATTTCAATATGCGCATGATTTGCCTCCCTAATACGTTTGTCTATATGTTAACATATTTTAACTCAAATTGCAACGGCAAATTTGATTTGCGTGGCTGGGATCGTCACGGAACCCCCGTCAGGTCGAACGCGGGTATGTACTTCTCGTCGGACGAATCCATCTGCTGTACGTATCCGTCCTCGAGGCCTATGGATATCATGTGGTCGCAGACGCGTTCGTATTCGGCAGGGGAGAGGGGACGGTTTATTTCCGGGTAATCGCGCGCCTTGGCACAGGGCATGTATTGAGCCATGAGGCTTATCCACGCGCCGGGGAGGTTTTGCTTAATCCAATCGACGACGCGAATGGAATCGCGTACATTGCACGGAAGCACCAGATGGCGGACTATAAGCCCGCTTTTTATCATGCCCCGGTCGTCGAGCTTAACGGGGCCTACCTGCCTGAGCATCTCTGAAAGAGCCTTGGAGGTCACGTCAAAGTAATCCTCCGCCGCGGAATAGCGCTTTGACAGGGCGCTGTCCACGTATTTCAAATCGGGGAGATATACGTCTATCTTACCTTCGAGTTTTTTTAGCGTATCGACCAGCTCGTAACCGGAGCTGTTGTACACTATCGGGACGCCGCAGGAGCCGTCGAGGATTTCAGGAAGCAAGTGCGCGAAGTGCGTTGGGTTGACGAGGTTTATATTGTTGACGCCCTGCCTCGCGAGCCGCGTTATGCCGCTTTTAAGTTCTTCGACCGTCAGAGTCTTTCCGAACGAATCGTGGCTTATGGGCGCGTTCTGGCAGTATACGCACTTTAGCGAGCATCCCGAAAAGAATACCGTCCCGGAGCCTTCCTTTCCGCTTATGCACGGCTCCTCGTCAAAATGAGGAGCCATGCGCGCCACCACCGGCAATTCGCCCATACCGCAAAAGCCCGCGCCGGATTCGGCGCGGACGGCGGCGCATTTTCTCGGGCATTGAGAGCATGTGAACAAATCAGCGCACCTGCCCCGCGCCGTCTATGACGTATTTATACGTTGTAAGCTCTTTAAGCCCCATAGGTCCTCTGGCGTGGAGCTTCTGATTGCTTATGCCTATCTCCGCTCCAAAGCCGAACTCGCCCCCGTCGGTGAAACGCGTAGAGGCGTTCCAGTATATCGCGGCGGCGTCCACCATGTTCTGAAACTTTCGGGCGACTTGTTCGCTCCTCGTGATAATGGCTTCGCTGTGGCGCGTTCCATACGTATTAATATGCTCTATCGCGGCGTTTACGCCGTCTACGATTTTGACCGAGTATATCAAATCGTTGTACTCCATCGCCCAGTCCTCGTCCGTCGCCGAAAGGACGTAGGGCGCGTATTCGCGAACCTTCTCGCAGCCTCGAATCTCTACGCCAGCCAGTTTAAGCCTCTCAAAGCAGGCGGGTATGAATCTCGCCGCTATTTTTTGATCTATCAAAAGCGTTTCAGCGGAGTTGCATACCGAAGGACGGCTAATCTTAGCGGATACGGCGATTGTGAGAGCCATTTCAAGATCGCATTCGCCGTCTACGTACACGTGGCAAACCCCGTCGCCGGTCTGTATCGTCGGAACGGTGGCGTTTTTAATCACGGTATTTATAAGGCTCTTGCCGCCGCGCGGTATCAAAACGTCTATATACTCGTTGAGCCTCATGAGCCTCTGCGCCGTCTCGCGCGAGGTGTCCTCGACGAGAGATACGCAATCGACGGGAAGCCCCGCCCGTTCGACGCCCCTTCTCATGGCGTTCATCAAAACGGCGTTTGAGCGTATGGCGTCGGAGCCGCCCCTGAGAATGACGGCGTTTCCCGACTTGAGGCAAAGCGCCGCCGCGTCTATGGTTACGTTCGGGCGCGACTCGAAAATTATGGCTATTACGCCAAGTGGCGTAGAGACCTTGCGTATCGCAAGTCCGTTTGGCCTTGTGAAGCTGTCGAGCGTCAGTCCCACGGGATCGTCAAGCCGCGCTACAGACTTAAGACCCTCTATCATGGAATCGATCCTCGCGTCGTTGAGCGTAAGCCGCTCAATAAAGGCTTGAGAAACGCCCTTTTCGCGCGCGGCGGCTATGTCGATGGCGTTTTCTGATATTATATCCTCCCTGGCCAGGTCAAGTTCCCGAGCCGAGTTTAATAGCGCCGTGTTTTTAGCCTCGCGCGAAACGGCGGACAAGGCTATCGCCGCGCGTCTGGCTTTCGCGGCCTGCGTTATCAAAGCGTCCAAGTCTGTTCCTCCTCAAGCGGTCAATTTTTCGAAGAAGCTCGTCAGCTTCGCCCATGCGTTCCAATATCCGTCCGGGTATTTCTCGCAGCCCGTGGCGGTTATCCTCGTGCCGTTCATGTAGGATATATCGATGGTGAAGCTGTCCCCGTCGGGCTTTTCCTCATCATATTGCTCGAAGCCGTCCCACGAATTTATGCCGCACTGCGAGATTATTTCCATCAACTCGTCAACCTGTCCCGCGTCGAGCTTCTTTTCGCTTATACTCAAATCGACGCCGCTCATTCCCTGCGCGTCGAGATAGTAGTCTCCGTCGTATTCGTATACCGTATAGTCGAGCATTCCGCCCAAATACGACCCGTAGTTAAACGAAAACCAGTCCAGCGCCGCCGCTGTAGCGACGGCGGGAATCAGCATAGCGATAATTATTATAGCAGCCATGCGTTTCATCGATAAACGACCTCCTTATTACGAATTTGGAAATTCGTCACTGTTTGACGGCAATGCGGGGAAGGATGTTCCGGACAATTCCTTCGATTGCCGCGCGGCTTCGATGATAGCTTAAAGGTGGGAATTGCCTTCCCACCTTCGTTTCTTACGATTTTTTGCGCTCCGTGAAGTAGTTGGCTACCATTACCAGAACCAGTATGCCGCCCCATATCAGCGGTATTAAAAACGCGTTTAACTGCCTGAATCGGTTAAGGCCGCTGGTGAGCATCTGAAGGACGCATATCGACAGCAATACTCCGGATAGCTTGCCGCGCCCGCCGCTTGGACTTACGCCTCCAAGCACGACTATAAGCACGCATTGAAGGGTATATACCGCGCCGTAGTCGCTTCTGGCGGAATTGTAGTTGGCAAGCATTATCAAGCCTCCGAGCGCCGCGCAAACGCCCGATATGGTATAGGTCGTTATCAAAAGCGCGTCGTTTTTAAGACCCGAGAAGTGCGCGGCTCTTGGAGAGACGCCGAGCATGTATATGCGCTGTCCGTATGTGGTCTTGAGCATAAGAAAGCCTATAATCGCCGCCACGACTGCGAATATCACAAGCTGCACCGGAATGGCGTTAAACACTTTGCCCGCGATCATTTGCGCGTACTCGGTGGGAAGCCTGGAAACGGCCTTGCCTTCGGTTAACACTATGCCTATTCCCAGAAACAGTTGCTGGGTTCCGAGGGTCGCAAGTATCGGAGGTATGCGCACCTTGCTGACCAGCACTCCGTTTAAAAAGCCCGCCAAAGCGCCGATTATTATGCCAAGCGCGAAGGCCAGAACTATCGCCATGGGGTTTATGGCGCCTTCCGCGTCCATGAGCGACTTTAGTAAAATGCCCATGGTGATGGAGGTCAGGTTGGCGACTCCCACCACCGACAAATCTATTCCTCCCGTTATCATGCAAAGCATGACGCCAAGCGACATGAGTCCAAACTCCGGGAACTGCGCGCCCATGGTCTGAAAGCTTATGACGCTGTAGAACTTTGTGGACAGAGAAAACGCCATGAATACCAGCCACGCCGCGGTAATCAATATAAGGCGGCTTATATGAACATCCCGGTTGTAAAGCCTCTTAACAGCGTTCATCGTCTCGCCTCCTTAACGGCAATTTTGGCGCCCGCGCTCCTCGTCGCCCTCGCGACCTGCCAGGCGCTGACGCCGGTTCCGACGATTATCAGTACGCCAAGCGAAAAGTCCTGCCAAAATGTTGGGATTCCCAGAAGTATCATGGAATTCTGGACTATTACTATGAGAAGCGTTCCCAGCATACATCCCGTGAGGGAACCCGAGCCTCCGGTTATGGCGGTTCCGCCAAGAACCACGCCCGCGATTATCATCATCTCCATGCCGAGCATATTCGTCGGATGGCACTGGGTCATCATGCAGGTCCTTATGAGTCCCGCGAGACTGGCTATAACGCCAACCGCGACATAGAGCAAAAACTTTATCCTCTTGACCTTGAAGCCCGCGCGGTGGGCGCTGACCTCGCCACCGCCTATGGCGTAAAGCCCGCGTCCATACATCGTATGCCTCAGTATGAACCACGTAAGAGCCAGAACCACGAGAAGTATGATTATTGGCGTCGGCATACGGCTCGTAAGTCCCGATTCGGCGTTTTGAGCTATGAACAGCGCGCTTTTTCCAAAAGAACTCATGCCGGTCGGTATGACCGCCAACTGCTTCGAGTCGAGCGCGCCTTGCATAAAGCCCTTGAATATGGACGAGGTTCCAAGGGTTACTATCATGGCGTTTAAGTTGAAAAACGATATGAGTATGCCGTTGATCGCCCCGAGTACTGCGCCAATCGCCGCCACTATCAGTATCGGCAGCCATACGCCGCCCTCATATCCCGCGTCGAGGAGAAGTTTCGTCGTCGAGTATATGCTAAGCGACGCGAGCGCGGGGAACGATACGTCTATGCCTCCGCTTATCAAAACCAGAAACGTTCCTATGGCGAAAAGCCCCGGAACGATGAGCGCGGAGGCTATGTCCACGAGGTTGTTAGGCGTAAAGAACTGCCCGGATCTGAACTGTATGACGAGGCACAGCAGTAGGACTACGAGGGCGATATACGTCTCGTTGCGGCGAGCCAGTTTTTTTAATTTCATCGCTATACCCTCCCTACATCATCTTTTCCGACAGCGTGCGCTCGTCGGCGTTAGCGGGGTCTATATCGGCCACTATGCGCCCCGACTTCATCACGAGCACCCGCGAGCAATTGCCCAGAACTTCGGGCAGGTCGTCCGAGATTATGACGATCGCCATGCCGTTTCTTGCCAGATCGCGAAGTATCGCGTGTATATCGTGCTTGGAACCTATATCAACTCCAACCGTCGGGCCGTTCATAATGAGTATCTTAGGCTCGCAGGCCAGCCACTTGGCGAGCACCACGCGTTGCTGGTTGCCTCCCGACAGCGTCTGACAGGCGTTGTCGGGGTTGGGAGTGGCGATGACGAGTTCCTTAACCCATCTTTCTATCTCGCGCTTTTTCGCCTTTTTGTCGATTACGCCCATTTTTCCCGCGAGATTGTCAAGCTCGGACACGACGACGTTTTCGCCAATCGAGCGCGTGAGGAAAAGTCCTTCCGAAAGCCTGTCCTCGGGAACGTAGCCGATACCGGCGTCGATGGCGGCGGTGGGGCTTGACAGATCGATTTTCTTTCCGTCTACTGTAACGTCGCCCTGAGCCTTTTTGATGCCGAAAAGGGAGAGCGCCAATTCAGTGCGCCCCGAGTCGAGAAGTCCCGTTATGCCCAATATCTCGCCCCGGCGAACGTCGAATGTCACGCCGTCGAAGCTTCCGGGAACTGAGAGGTTCGACACCTGAAGTATCGGCGTATCCTCTTTGGCTTCGCAGGCGAACTTCTCGTCCACGAACTCGCGCCCCGTCATGTAATAAGTGAAGCGCTTTTCGTCAAGCTCGCTCGTGGAACCCGTAACGACGGTTTCGCCGGATCTGAAAATCGTAAAGCGCTCGGATATTTCGAACACCTCGTCGAGCTTATGGCTGACGAAAAGCGTCGCGATACCCTGCTTTTTGAGGCTTAATATTATCTTGAACAGCGCGTTGACCTCTTTGCGGGTCAGCGCCGTAGTCGGCTCGTCCATAATAATCAATTTGGCGTTGAACATGAGCGCGCGGCAAATCGCGACCATCTGCTTTTGCGCGACCGATAATTCGCCGAGCCTCGCGTCGAGATCTACCTCGAAATTTATCTTCGCGAGCGCTTTCGAGGCTATGTCCCTCATGTTTTTCCAGCTTACAAACTTCTTGCCCTCGGCAAGCATGACGTTAAACGAGAGGTTTTCCATTACGGTCAGATTTGGAAATATCGAAAAATCCTGATAGATGACCTGCAAGCCAAGATTGATGGCGTCTATGGGGGTTATCTTCTCATATGAATTGCCGCCGAACTCTATATGTCCGGCGTCCGGCGAATAAACGCCCGATATGATTTTAATAAGCGTCGATTTGCCGCAGCCGTTTTCACCGGCCAGGCAGTGTATCTCCCCCGGCATTATATCGAGGTTTACGCCCTTGAGCGCATGAACCCCGGCGAACGACTTATGTATGTCCACCGCTTTCAAAAGACTCTGCGCCATGCAAACATCCTCCTGACGACGGAGTTGACCATGTAAGGGTGGCGCATACGAATGCGCCACCCTCTGGCAACTCTGTGCTGTTATTAGAATCCGAAGCTGTCGACGTTCTCGGCGGTGATGACGATCCAGCCCTGTCCTTCGAGAACTATATCGCTTCCCTCTTTGTATTCGAGGGCGGTATATCCGTCTACGCCAAGGTCGAGAGGCATGGAGATTTCCTCGCCCCTTAGCATCTTGACGGCCAGCGCGCACATGGCTTTGCCGGCGAGCGCGGGATCCCAAAGCGTCAGATACTGAACGGCTCCGCTCTTAAGAAGCGCGGCGTTGTCGGCGGGCATTCCGGTTCCGGCGGTGAAGGCTTTTCCGGTCAGTCCTAATTCCTCGATGGCGCGGGCGATACCTGGGGCGTCGTAGGAGGAGGTGCCCATTATGCCCTTAAGCTCGGGATACTTCTTGAACATTTCTTTCGCGGTGTTGTAGGCGACGTCGCCATTGTCCTCGGACTCGACGCGCGGCTCGGCCTCGAGCAGGGTCATGTTGGGATAGGTTTCCTGCTGGTGCTTTACGCCGCCGTCCGCCCACTCGTTATGGGAGGCGTTGGTTACGTGAGCGACCATCGTGGTATATACGCCCTCTTCGCCCATGGCGGCGGCGAGGTTGTCCATTATGAAAGCGCCATACATTTCGTTGTTGAACGCCTCGATGTCGTAATCGACGTTTTCAAGGGACGCGCCCTCGTGAGCTATGACGATGATGCCGGCGTCGCGAGCCTGCTTGAGGACGGGCTCGAGGGAGGCGGGGTCAACCGGAACCACGCAGATGGCGTCTACGCCGGAGGCCACGAGATCCTGAACGAGCTGATACTGAAGCGTCGCGTCGATTTCGGCGGTGCCGCGCTGATAGACGTTGAGGCCGGTTTCGGCGGCGTACTCGTCAACGCCCGTCTGCATACGGACGAACCAGGGGTTGGAGGCGTCCTTGGGGACTACGACGATCTCCCAGTCCTCATCGGCGAACGCGGCGACCGACATGACGACGAGCAGCGCCGCCAAAAGCATGGCAAGAATTCTCTTCATAAGAAAAAGACCTCCTAAAAATAATAGTACCCTTTCGGGCTAACCACCAGTTTATTATACAATATCACATGCAGATTGTCAACAATCGAAACGTTTTATTTGTGCGGTTGGACTTGACTGGAATTCTGGAATTCTTACGGGAATTCTTACTTCGCCGTTCGCTTTGGGACACATTTGACATATATATCAAAACCTGATATAATTCACCTCGTCGTAAGCCTGAACTCACGGAGGTTACATATGCTGTTTAATTCCTGGCAGTTCGCTCTTTTTTTCACAATCGTCCTAATCGCGTATTATTTGATTCCAAAGGGAAAAAGATGGATGATGCTGCTCGCGGCGAGCTACTATTTCTATATGAGCTGGAATCCCGCCCTTATAACGCTCATGCTCGCTTCGACCGCGGTTCACTACGTTTGCGCTTTATACATAGGTGGAAAAGGCCGGAATAAGCGGGGGACGAGGAAGCTTGTGATGATTGCCGGGATATCCTTCAGCCTCGCCATACTGTTCCTCTTTAAGTATTTCGACTTTTTCAGCGCCTCGGCCGGCTATGTCGCCGGGCTTTTCGGCGCGAGATACGAGCCGCTTTTATTAAACCTCACGCTTCCCATGGGAATATCCTTCTACACCTTTCAGACATTCAGCTATACTATAGACGTATACAGGCGCGAGGTGGAGCCGGAAAGGAATTTCTTTCGGCTTTCGCTTTTCGTATCCTACTTTCCGCAGCTCGTCGCAGGTCCCATAGAACGCTATGACAGGTTGAATCCCCAGCTTGTCGAGGAACACGATTTTGATTACGACAACGTGGCTTCGGGCTTTATAAGAATAGCCATCGGGCTTTTCAAAAAAATCGTCGTCGCCGATACCATGGCCAAGGGCGTCGACCTCGTGTATCAGAACCTCTCCGACTATACGGGGCTTACGCTCATAGTCGCGACGGTGATGTTCGCGTTTCAAATATACTGCGACTTCTCGGGCTATTCTGACATAGCCATGGGATGCGCTCGCTGCATGGGCATAAAACTGATGCACAACTTTCGCTCGCCATACCTTTCAAGGTCCATACGCGAATTCTGGAGCAGGTGGCATATATCGCTGTCAACGTGGTTTCGCGATTATGTTTATATTCCGATTGGAGGAAGCCGCGCGGGTAAATTCAGAAGCGCCGCGAATCTCGTGGCGACGTTTCTGCTAAGCGGACTTTGGCACGGGGCGAATTGGACGTTCGTAATCTGGGGAGCGCTTCACGCTGCCTATCAGATAGTAGAAAAGGCGCTTTTTGGAAAGCGACCGAAGCTTGATAAAAGGCCATGGTATAAGGCCGTTGTTCCCGTTTGCGTAACTTTTATACTCGTAACCGCAGCCTGGGTATTCTTCAGAGCCGAAAACCTCTCGGACGCCGCGTACGTTTTCAGAAATATGTTTTCCGGCATATCAAATCCCGCCGGGTATATAACGACGCTTTTCGCAAGCATGAAGATCTCCACCGTCGGCGGCGTAATGATACTTTGCGAAATCGCCATGCTGTTTGTAATAGACGCCGTGGGCTACCGGCACGATACGGTACAGGCGGTAAGAAGCCTCAAGTGGTACCTGAGATGGCCGATATACGCGCTTTTCGTATGCGTGGTGGTCGTTATGTCCACAAAGAGCACGGTCAACGAGTTCATATATTTCCAGTTCTAGGAGTTAAATTATGAAAAAGCTGTTTATAAAGCTCGGGATATTGTTTATATGTTGCGGTATAATACTCGTCGCGGTAGACCGTTATACGCGGGGGGACTACAGTTCCTTTCAAAAACGCTATGCCGCGATGCCTGAGAAGTTCATCGTCGCTAATACTGGAGATTCTCACGCGAGAGCCGCGTTTAACTACGATGAGTTTGACATCGCGGGCTTCAACTTCGGCATGACCTCTCAGACGCTCCCCTACGACTACAACCTCGTAAAGCAGTATATGGGGCGTTTCGATGAGGGCGCGGTGCTTTTGATAGTGGTATCTTACTACACGCCATGGGCTGACGATTCGGATGATCAGCAGAAATCCGACCGCGATATACGCTATATAGGTATCCTCGACGATATACCGAATACGCGCCTGGTAGATAACCTCGTCAACAGATATCTGCCGGTTCTGACGCTTCCTGACAGGAGGATACTGTCCATATTCCGTCCCAATGAGCCGGATATGATGGACGACGAGGAAATAGCCGCCAGCGGCATGACTATGGAGGAGATAGGAAAAAACCGCGCGGAATACCACATGAGGCATATCGTGAAAGACGGCGCGATAAAGCCCTTTAACGACGACAATATCAGGATTTTGGGGGATATGGTATCACTCGCTGATGAAAACGGAGTAAAGTGCGTTATTATGACCACGCCCTATACCAATGCGTATACAATGGGATTTGATGAAGAAATTCTTGAGATATTTTTCCAAAAAATGAACGAAGTGGCCGTCATGAATGACATAAGTTTTTGGGATTATTCTACTGACGAGCGCTTTACTTCATCCGACGATAATTTCCGCGACAGTGATCACCTGAATGCCGAAGCTGCAAAGGCGTTCACGGGTATAGTGATCGACAGGTTGATTTCAGAGGGCCTGTTGAACGATATAGGAGGAGATGTATGAAGAAATCCGCGTTTTATCTGCTATTGGCGATACTTGCCGCGATTATGACGGTTCCCGCCCTGGCTCAGGACGAGACCTCGTTTTCGCTGAGCGAGGACTACTACACCATGCACCCCAACTCCGAGTTCGTCCTTTACGGGAGCGAGGGCGTCGACATAGCCCAGTGGACGTCGTCCAACGAATCGGTAGCTACGGTTTCCCAGTCAGGCGTCGTGTCGTCCATAACCGACGGAGTTTCCGTCATCACCGCGACAACCGTCGGCGGACAGAGCGACCGTTGCGTAATACTTGTCAGAACCACTCAGGCGGATTCGATAACCCTTTCCAGTACAAATCTGCTGATCGACATAAGGCGAACGGCGAAGCTTACATATACGATAAAGCCGGCCGACTCGTCGTTCAAATCCGTCACGTGGACAAGTTCGAAGCCCTCCGTCGCGACGGTGGACGCGGACGGCACAATAAGGCCTGTTTCCAAAGGCTCGACTATAGTGACCGGACAGATAACCGGCATGGAGAGCAAAGCCAAATACAGGGCAACCTGCAAGGTGACCGTCAAGAATCTTGCCGTGAGATCGGTTTCGGTGACGCCCAAAACCGCTACTCTATACGTTGGAAATACCCTGTCCCTCACGGCGCAGCTCAAGCCCCTTTACAGCGATGAGGGAGAGCAGCCCTTTACCTGGATAAGCCTCAATGAATCAGTGGCGACGGTTGACGCCGAAACGGGCGTCGTAACCGCCGTGTCCCCCGGAACCGTCAAGATAAGGGCGACAAATCCCGGAAGCGGCAAATCCAACGCCGCGACGATAACGGTAAAGACGGGCGTCGAGTCCGTGTCATTTACCAATGGCGACGAGATTACGTATATGGCATCGGGCGAAACCCTCGACCTGTCCGACAGGCTAGTCATACTCCCCGCATCGGTTTCCGACGCAACCGTTACATGGAAAAGCGGCAATACCGCCGTCGCGACCGTTGACGAATACGGCGTAGTCACCGCCGTCAAGACCGGAACGACGACCATAAAGGCCACCGCCGGCGGAAAAACTGGCTCCCTC
>JAUNBY010000313.1 GCA_030526935.1 Clostridia bacterium | reverse complement strand
CGACGCCCCTACGCAAACTTTGCTTATGTTGCGCGGGTTGCGCGTATTCGCGGGTTGCACTACAACGAACCCGTAGGGGCGCGCATTGCGCGCCCGCCAGCCTGTAATCAGCGGGCATGAGGCCGACAGTCGGCTTGGCCGTTCCCAATGCTTCACCCGCTGTCTGCCTCAAACCGCGCGGTTGACATACGGGCGGGAGCGCACACCTCACACGTCAGGGCTTCGCCCTGCCACCAGGCGCTTCGCGCGGCCTGCAGCCTCCAGAGGAGAGGGCTAGCTCTCCTACGGGCGTCGTCGCAATGAAACTTGATCGAATAGCCGGACAGCGCCGAATGTCAGCAACGTTTTTCATTCGATTCAAGCAATTGCTCCGCAAAACAAAAAAACATGCCGGCAATCAATTTCCTCCAATCCTCTCGTTTTGTTGCTCTGTCGCATGGAAACGGCCCTCGGTGCGTTTTACGCTTGATTGGCGGGTATATGCTTAGCGGCGCCGTGCGCTCCAAAAACCAGCCATTGCGCCGCATTCCCCAATAAAGCAAAAATCGCCCGCCGCTCCTTTGCGCATAACTCGGGATTCGTATCGACGGAGGTCATCAGTATAGGTGCGTATTTATTATATTGCGCCTGTCGCGGGGTCATTTCCTTAACGTTAACGTAAATATCCCCGGTAAACGCTATATGGTGTTCGTAGTCGATAAGGATGATCTCTCCGGGCAAGTGACCGCCTTCGCCTTCGTATACGGAAAAGTTGCATTCGCCAAAGTGAAAAGTTCCTGTGTTTTCAAGCGCTTCTCCGTGTGAGACGCGCTTTTTCCACGCGACGACGACGTTTTCGGGTTTCGGAGGTTTGTACATCGTCAATAGCTTGCATATCTTGATATATGGCCTGTGCAACGGATTCTGTTCGCGATAATCGTCCTTGCCGTCGTATTGGTCTTTGAGGCATTCGGCGCTGTTCGCGCCGGCGATTATTTTATTGAACATCGTCAGTAGCCCGCAATGATCGACGTCGGCGTGCGTAACAAGCGCCGTTTTTTCAAGCCTGTCAAAATCGGGCAGTAATTTGTGGAACAGAGCGTTCATTTCATCCATATAGCATGCATAGCCGCAATCGATAAACAGCGCCTGGTCGCGGTATTTCATAATGATGGTGTTGCTGCCGCAATCGGGTTCTATTACGGTTATTTCGGTTTGCGTGCCGATATCGTATTTAGTAATCCTCGGGCAAAAATCGTTGCCCTTGCATTGCGCCAGCAATTTGGAAAAGCAGTAGATGCTGTCAAATGTGCGGTAGGGAAGAAGTCCCCTCTCGTCAAGCGTCTGCATGGCGAGATTTGAGTTAACGAGCAGATCCTGATGCGCTTTATTGTCGATTCCCGTCATATCCGCGATTCCGGATATAAAGGATCGATAGAATATACTGTTGTCGTATACCTTTTCGGAACGGTTATAATCGATTTCCCTGACGGGGCAGATCTCTCGCGCTTGTTCGATGAATTTGGAAAATTGCCCGTAATCGCTCACGAAAAGCCCCATCTTGAAAAGCTGATATCCGCTCGCGTCTTCTTGAGAACTTATATAGGATATATTCAATCGATAGCGTTCGATGAGTTCCAATACCCGCGTGACGGACCCGGGAACATCGCGCAGCGTAAAGCCGACGAGCACTACAGACGGCTCTGTTTCCTGTTTAGGCAAATAGCCGATGCTTTCGAGCAGGGCATCCGCCTGTTTAAGCTGCTCCCGCGTCCCCCGCACGTCAATAAAGAGCATGTGCGAATCGACCGCCTTGTTATAACTCACGCGCGTTATATTGACGCCCAACCGGGCAAAACAACGGCTGGCCTGTAAAAACGCTCCGCAATGATTGGGCATTTCCGTAACATATGTCTTTTCCATTGCCGTCCCCCGCTATGCCTGTGTCTTTCGTTACGAACCTGTCGGCTCGCTATAATCAAAAATCCGTTTGAAAACCTGAGTTTTCAAACGGATTATGGTGCGGTCGACGGGACTTGAACCCGTACTCCTTGCAGAACACGCCCCTCAAACGTGCGCGTATGCCAATTCCGCCACGACCGCGCAAACAACGTATATTATTATATGCAACGAGGCGTCGGTTGTCAATGACATATAAGACTAATTTGTATTGAATAATGCGTTACTTATTGTAGATGATATCATTAATCGTTGCGTTGAATGCATAAAATCCCAAAACCTGGCAAGGCGGAAAACCGAATCCGCGTTACTGCTCACCATTGTCTGCATACTCTCTTAGCGACGCGGACGGGGATGGCAAGCTCGGTTTTCAAGTCGCTTACTATCATCCTATTTACCGTGCTTATATTCGTTAAGGCCCCGCTTTCACGGGGCCTGTTGCTATGACGCTCTTTTATGCTTTATGCCGGTTTTCGGGACAGTTATCGCGTTTTACTTACGCGAACGCTTCCATGAAGAAGCTCTCCAGTTTGTCGAAAGGAATAATGTCCATCTGGTCATACAAATCCGTATGGGATGCGCCCGGGATCGTCAGCAGTTCCTTATTCTCGCCCTGAAGGAGCTTGTATGCCTCCTGGCTGTACATCAGGGAATGAGCCTCTTCTCCGTGCACCAGAAGGACGGCGCTGCGGATTTCCGGAGCATATTCAAACAGCCGCATATTCATCAGCGACCCGCCGGCAGTAGCGGCCCAGCCGTTGTTGGAGTTCAGACAGCGGGGATGGTAGCCGCGTTCGGTCTTGTAGTAGGCGACGTAATCCTTCACGTACTGAGGCGCGTCCTCCGGCGCCTGCTCGGGAAGAGCTCCGCCCAGCTTGTATTCGCCGTTTTTGTAGTCTTCCGTGCGCTGGTTGTTGTAGGCGACGCGAGCCGCGTATCTTCCTTCGGCGTCGATTGAATCAAAATACCCGAGCGCGGTGTTGCGGCTCATGTCGTACATGGTCATGGCAGCCGTCGCTTTAATTCTGGTATCCAAAGCCGCTACCTGCAACGCCATGCCGCCCCATCCGCAGATGCCGATCGTTCCAATGCGCTGCGGGTCTACGTTCTCCTGTACGGACAGGAAATCGATGGCCGCCTGATAGTCTTCCACGTTGATGTCCGGAGAGTTGAAATACCTTGGGGTTCTGCCGCTTTCTCCCGTATAGGACGGGTCGAAGGCGATTGCCAGAAAGCCTCTTTTTGCCATTTCCTGGGCGTAAAGGCCGGAACTCTGCTCTTTTACCGCGCCGAAAGGACCGCATACGGCCACTGCCGGGAGCAGGCCAGAATACTCTTTGGGTTCGTAAAGGTCGGCAACCAGCGTAGTGCCAAAGTGGTTGGCAAAGGTGACTTTCCGGTGATTGACCTCATCGCTGAGGGGAAAGACCTTATCCCATTCCTGCGTGAGCACAATAGGCTCTATTATGATGGAAGTGTCCGTCATTGCCGCGTAGTTTACCGGTTCAGACGCATCTGCCGCGGCGGTAACCTGCGCGAAGCATGTTGCGCTCAGCAACATCGCAAGCGCCAATACCCCTGCCAGCGCGTTCCTTAGACTCTTTCTCATCGTATTCGTCCTCCTTTGATCTTTTATATCATTTCAGATTTCTCATCCGAATGACTTTCCAAACTCTCTAACCGTCTCATGTGAAAAAGCATGCATCCTCTTTCTTGGTTATCAGTATATCCAAGCCCATATGGAATGTCAAATACATATATTGCATCGCTTTTAATACCTGAAAGGTATTGATTGCTGACGCCAAAGAAAATATAATGACATATACATCCTCATCGATTAATCGCCTGATATGTATTTCTGACAAAATAATTTGTCAGATGATTTGAATTTCTAACACAGCTTTTCTTGTAAAA
>JAUNBY010000312.1 GCA_030526935.1 Clostridia bacterium | reverse complement strand
TGTGTCACGAGGAAACGTTCAACAATCCTTCGCCTAACGGACAACACACGCTCAACACCGGCGACGGCATTCGCATGGCCATGGAAATCGGAGCCGATCTCGCCCTTTCGACGTCAAACTGCATTTCAGACTGCGCCTGCCTCTCTTTTGATTCCATGTATGGCACGCTGCTCGTCAACCCCCGGGGACAGCGCTTTGTTCAGGAGAACGCGCACTGGGGTTATTTGCACACTATGGTTTTCAACGAGGCGGTAAAGCTCAACGCCGCCAATCCGGAGAAGGTTCAGTTCTGGATTATAACGGATCAAAACGCCATGGAAAAGAATCTGTACTTCAACTTTATTAACAACCACCAACGGCGTTCTGCAACCGAGTCATATTTCGATCTCGTCCAAAAAGCCGATACGCTGGATGAACTGGCGAACAAAGTAGGCTTGCCGACGGACGCACTTACAGCCACCGTCGACAGGTGGAACCAGATGGTTGAAAACGGCGAGGACACTGATTTCCAGCGCCGCGACATAGGCGCTTTCACCGATCTCGTCAAGCTTGGAGACGGCCCGTACTACGCGCTTCCATATATACCCTATTCCATGGGTTCTTTCGGCGGCTTGCGCACAGACGAGGATACGCGCGTTATCAATATCGCCGGCGAGCCAATCGGACGGTTGTACGCGGCGGGCGCCATAATGTCCGGAATGTACACGGCGCCATTTTACAATGCCTGCGGCTGGTCTATACTGGGAACGGTTCACTGGGGAAGAAAAGCCGGATTGCAAATGCACGCCCTCGCGCCGTGGACGACGGATGAAGTGGCGGTAAAAGACGCGGGCGAGGCGGCGAGCGTGGAAAACGCCATAGCGTCGGCGAATGGGAACTACGTTCCCGGATCATATACGGCCAGCGCCATGGGCGTAAACGGCGAGGTTCCGGTGACGGTGGAGTTTTCCGACAAGGCCATAGTCTCAGTCACCGTAGGCGATAACGCCGAGACGATGGGCATTGGCACAATCGCGATAGAAAAACTGCCCAATCAGGTGATACTCGCCCAAAGCGCCGACGTGGACGCGGTCGCTGGCGCGACAATAACAAGCAACGCCATCCTCAACGCCGTGCAGGATTGCATAAGCCAGGCGTCAAAGTAAGATCATAACCGCATAAAAATGGAGCCGTTCGCCCAGAACGGCTCCGTTTCATTTTAACGCTTTACTTGGCGATCTTGCCGTGATTTCTCTCGTAAAGTATCCTAAGCCCCTTCAGAGTCAAAAGGCCGTCGAGGACGTTTATATCGTCGGTCTCGTCGGACACGAGAAGCGCCATGCCGCCAGTTGCGATGACTCTCGCGTCGGGCGCGTTCAATTCTTCCTTCATTCTCTTTATAAGGTAGCTGACTACGCCAACGTGTCCGAAGACTATGCCGGATTGCAAATTCGTTATCGTATTTTTTCCGATGACCGATTTGGGGCGCTGAAGCTCGAATCGGGGAAGCTTCGCCGCGTGCTCGACGAGGGATTCGGCGGAGAGCTTTATTCCGGGGCATATGGCGCCGCCCAGGAATCTGCCGTCCTGCGAGACGACGCCGAAGGACGTGGCGGTTCCGAAGTCGATAAAAATACAAGGTCCGCCGTATATCTGATAAGCCGCAACTGCGTTGGCTATGCGGTCGCTTCCCAGTTCCCCGGCATTGTCATAATCGATTTTAAGCCCCGTATCAAGCCCCGCGTTTATCATCATAGGCGCCTGTCCGAGATAGTTGCGGCACATGTGCTCTATAGTGAAGTTGACCGACGGGACGACCGACGAAATGACGACGCCCGTTACGTCGCTTATGTCGCGGTTGTTGTATGAAAACAGCTTCACGAGAAGCATTCCGTATTCGTCGGAGGACGCGGTCTGATTTGTGGCTATTCGCCAGTAGTTGAGCATCTCCTCGCCGTCGAAAAGCGCCGTCTTTATGTTCGTATTGCCTATGTCGAGAGTAAGGATCATCGGTCTAATCCTCCCGCTTGTTCGATTTGCCCCATTGTATCCACACGGCTCTCAATACCGGCATGGCGATTATCGCGGCGACGATGGCCTCCGCGCCGCCCGCTATGAGCGCTATGCCGCCTATGAGACTGAGAAGATAGCTGTTGTCGATGCCGAGCAACGAGTAGATGATCAGCATAAGGCCCAGGTAAAATACGGTGTTTGTGATGGAACCGGCGACCGCCGCGAAAGGCACGGCTCTGACGTTTCTTTCAACTCCGCGCGAAATCTTAGTATAGGTCAGATGCGTGACTACAGGCACCAGAAGCCTCGGTATATAGCAAAGCAGCACCGCCAGGAACATATTGCCCGAAACGATGGGGGAGACCAGAGCGGAAGGCGGGGACATCGAAAGCCCCAGCGCGCTTAAAAGGCTCGCCGTTCCAAACGCCGCGCCGAGCAGCAGGCCGGTTTTAAAGCCCAACAATATAGTTCCGATTATGACCGGGACGCATAATATCGTGACGTTTATAAAGCCGAGAGGTATCATACCTATCGGGGTGAGGCCGAGCAGAAAAACCAGCGCGATAAAAACCGCCGTGAGCGTCGTGCGCAATACAGGACTATGCATAAAGCCACCTCCCGTGCGAAAATTTCATATAGTATACCATCGATACGTTTATAAGTCGTTGCGCAATGGTAAAAAGCCTATTTGGTAAAGCCGTCGAAAGCTTTATTATTTCTCTCGTCCGCTCTGTGAAGCTGGCTTTCGTGGGAAGCCGCGAGGTCGTGCCGCGCGCGTATGGCTCTTAGCATCATATCAACCACGCGCTCTATTTCGCTGCCCCGCGAGTAGTCCGCCTCGGTTACGAAATCCGCCCTTTTCTGCCTGAGCATATCGTCCGCGAGGGCATGTTCACCAGGGGCGTATACAGCTATGGAATATCCGCCCTTCAACCTCGTTAGCTTCATGCACGGAACGTCCGTGAGGCCGTCTCCGATGTAGATCATGTTCGTAAAGGGTACGCGCCTGTCCTGTTCGGGAGTAAAGGCGTTGAGATCGCGGTCGTTGGTCACGTCGAGTATGCCCTTGTTTATCCTGAAAAGATATTGCGTCTTGCTCGTATAGTTGACCGCCGTCGCGGGCCATACTGCCTGCCCCGTCGCGTCGTATACGAAGGAGGTCGCGAAAACCGCCTTGAAGTATTCGGCTATGCGCGAACCTTCTATGATTTCCTTCAAGCCCGATGAAATGATATAGTGTTCGACCTCTACGCCCAGTCCGCGCCCTATTTCGTTGACTCGTTCAAACCATCCCGTGACTCCGGGAAAAAACTCTATGTCTTCGCCCAGGCGCACAAGGGTTTCCCTAGTGAGAGGCATCTTTCCCTTCGCGACCTGCTGCATTCTGAACATATAGGCCAATACGCCGTCCATGCGGTTTTCTATGGCGCATACGCGGCAACTTGCCCAGAAATCGTCAGGCTCGACGCCAAGTCCCGGCAAAAAGCTGTATTCCTGCATATCCCTTGGCGAAAGCGTATGGTCGTAATCGTATACGAGGGCGGCTATGGGGATCTGGCGCATAATACCTCCGAAGCGTCGTTTGTCTATAAATGTGGGCAGCGATAATCAAGGGGCTGTCGTCGTGCGACAGCCCCCGTCGTTTTATTCCGCCGTGGTTTGTTCTTCTTCCTCTCCCACGACAGAGGCGATGCTGTCGTCCGGGGCGGGCGTGGCGTTGGCCTCCGACCTGACGGCGTTTTCGGCGTATATCGCCTCCTGAACCTCGGGCGTAGCTATGCCCGTGATTTCAAGACCCGCCGCTTGTTGGAATCTCTTTACCGCGGTCTGCGTGATGGAGCCGTAGTCGCCGTCGCGGACGCTTGTGAACCATCCAAGCTCATATAG
>JAUNBY010000311.1 GCA_030526935.1 Clostridia bacterium | reverse complement strand
GGATATACCGGTGGGCGCGGGCGCCGAAGCAATCGCAGAAGTGCTTAAGGCGATGTGATTAGGAAACTCAAATGAATTCTCGATGAATTCACATCTTTTTATCAGGCATTGCGAGAACTTTGAGAGAAAGCGGATAGTCCCCCTCCAAGGCGCAATATGGCTTCGAGGACGCCGCCGGCTATGGCGCGAGCCTTATCGCTGACGCTTAAGCAATAATCGGCTACGCCGCGTGGATCGACGTCGCCGCTTTTCATTCCCCCGGTGACGGGCGTTCCGCTAGGAAGCAGTCCCCTGATGACGCCAGAAATCTCGCTTTTGACTTCCATGCCTCCGACGGTGGCGACCGTTTGTCCCGCGTCGACGTGAACGCCTATATCCAGATCCGTTTGCCAGATTCCGTCGCACGGAGCGCGCAGCAGCCGCTCTATTGAATACCCGCCTATATTTCCGGGTATCCCGGTATTCGCGGCCGCGCTTCCCGAGAGTATCACGCGTCCCAGGTCGTGACCGCGCATGGTCTCTACGACGGCGTGGCAGTCGCGCCCCGCGGTGAATCCCGGTCCCAGGGCTATCACCATGGGCGCGTCGGTTATCGACGTGCCCGTATTGCGCTTGGCGAGAATCGCGTCTACTACGGCGTCGGGCTTTATTGCGGCGAATGACTTAGCGCGGGGGTCAACGAGAACCGCGATGTAGCCTTCCCGTATCAATTCGAGGGCATGGCCAGGGCTGTCGGCTGATTTTGCCTTTAAGCCCTCGACGACGGCCGCGCCGTCATTAACGGCGCGGCTGAAGCACACCGTCCGCCTTATGGCCGTAGGGTGCTCGATTTCCGTCATCAGAATTTCAAAGCCCGACAGCTTTAGCCTTACGGCTACTCCGCTGGCCAGATCCCCCGCTCCCTTTATAGCGACGAGCATTTTCCGTCCCTCCAGTATTCCACGCGCCCGGGATCGCGTCCGACGCACGTTATATAAACCCGCCCGGAAAGCATGGACGCGATTTGCCTCGCGCCGTTCAAAAGGGAGTCGTCGTCGGCCTGATTGAGAACCGTTATAAACTCTCCCAGAGCGTTTTTCCGGGATCCCATCGGATCGGTAAGCACCCGGGCCATTATCTCGGGCGTTATTATGCGGTCCATGTCCGCGCGGGCGAGCCTCGCGTATATCTCGGGGCGGTGCGCGGATTCGCGAATGGGTCTTCCCAAAGCCGTCATTCCGGCAACCGCGATGGTCATTGCCGTTTCGGGAACGACGACCGGCTCCCTTTCAGAGGGAGCCTTTGCCGGCAAATTGCGCGAGCCGTCAGCCTCGATGAGCACATAATCCGCCAGGCGCGAGAGTACCCCGACGGGTATATCGCTCTTTGTGAGCTTACCCGCGTATTTGCCCGCGAACAAAGCGGCGCTTTGAGCATCTTCAAAACACCCTATGCTCACGCGGCCTTCGAGGTCTAGCGCCCTTTCCACCTGCGCGGCGTTTGGGGAGATGAGTAGCGTTCCATCCGGGGGAAGTATGTGCGTTGTGGTCGTGCGTATGACCAGGCCCTCCAATTCGTCGAAAAGCCGTCCTATAAGGGTCGTCTTTCCGCCCGAACCAACCACCGATATAACGCCCCTTGGAATTCGCATGGCGTCCGACAATTTCATAATTCGATGCCGCGCGACCCGCAAAGGGTTCGCGGCTGAACCTCCTGTTAATGATAGACCATTTTAACACGGTTGCGCGGCAAATGCAAGTTGACCTTCGCGCTTGTGCGGCAAAGTTCGCCAACGCCTGATTTTATTTATTTTTTGCCGGAAACGTCGCCGTCATGAGTATGCGGCCGGGTTTTGGTATACAGGCCGATATTTTTCCCTTGTGCGCGACGACTATCGCCCTTGCTATGGAAAGGCCGATGCCGCTGCCTCCGGTTTGAGAATTTCGCGAGGGATCGGCGCGATAGAACCTGTCGAAGAGGCGGTCGAGTTGGGAAGCGGGAATATCCGTCTCTATGTCGTTTTGAACCGATAGGCGTATGTTGGAACCCTGACGGTCGAGGCTCAGGCGTATCTCGCCCGAAGGCGGGCAATACTTGACGGCGTTGTCCAGCAGTATCGAAACCAGTTGCCTTATTGCCTTTTCATCCCCCCGGAGCGTTATCATATCCCGTATGTCCGAGGCAAAGCGCCTGCCATGGCTCGCCGCCAGTCCCTGAAACGACTGCGCCATCTCTGATACAATGTCGGAAAACGGAAAGTCTATCATTTTGAATTGCGCCGCGTTGTCCTCCTCCATGCGTGAAAGCGTAATAAGGTCGTTAGTCAGGGAAGCGAGGCGGTTATTCTGAAACTGAATATCCGCGAGCCACTGGTTTTCCTCGATTTCCATCGCCAACAGCTCGCAGTCGGCGTCGATTATGGTTATAGGCGTCTTTATTTCGTGCCCGGCGTCGGTTATGAATTGCTTTTGTCGCTCGTAGCTCTCGATTACGGGCTTTATTATCCTGCCCGATAAGAACGCGAGGAGCATAAATACCGCGAGTATGCCAAAAAGGGATATGGAGCAGCACGTAAATAAAAACGCGCGAAACGTGGAAAGGCTTTTGCCGCAGTCGAGGAATATCGCCATGTGCTGGCTTTCGCCGTATTCTATTAGGACATATCTGTAGTTTTCGATGAATCCGCGTTCATCGCCCGAAGCCCATACCGTCTGCGCGTATTGCATGGCGGTGGAAGTATCGACGGCGGCTATTCGCCCGGTGTCCGACAAAACCGCCTCGCCGTCCTGCGACAAAAGTACCGAAAAGTACCTCGACTCATAAGGCGTTTCGGGCGATATGAAGGGCTTTGAGCGCGTCGCCTTTGAGCGCGATTGCGATTTGGGGAATTTGCCGTCGTTTTGCGCGAGCACGTCCAGTATGCCGTCGGCGTCGGAGAGCATATCGCGGTAGCTTATGAGGTTGATCGCGCCCATTATCACGACGAGAACCAGCGCCAGCGAAAACATGGACAGCGCTATGAACCTGGCGCGAAGCTTTTTAATCATGTCTTTCCTCCAGCGTATATCCCGCGTTGCGCGACGCCTTTATCTCGACGTTGGCGCCAAGAGACGACAGTTTTTTTCGCAGATAGGATATATAAACCCATACGACGTTAAGCTCCGCCTCGCTGTCGTAGCCCCATATTTTTTCCATAAAACGCTCGGAGGTTATGTGGGCTTTGGGGTTTTTCATCAGCATTTCCATTATCTGAAATTCCTTGTTCGCCAGATGAAATACGCCGGTAGGGGATGAAAGCTCGTATGTGGACTGGTCGAGGACGATATTGCCAGCGCTCAGCCGGGAGGTCAATTGCGCGGGGTTTGACCTCGTCATCGCGCGTATGCGGGCAAGCAATTCGCGCGTTGAGAAGGGCTTTGTCAGGTAATCGTTCGCGCCCAGGTCGAGACCGGCAACCTTGTCGTCTATCTCCGATTTCGCGGTTAGCATTATTACCGGAATCTGATTGCCCTTTTCCCGCAGTTTTTTTAACACCGTCAGCCCGTCCATTCGCGGCATCATTATATCGAGTATCACCCCGTCGTAATTCCCACTTTCGAGATAGGCCAGCGCCTCATTTCCGTCGAATACCGGATCGGCGGAATAGTTATTCTTCTCCAGAATCGCTATCAGCGCCCTCGACAGCGACCTTTCATCCTCCGCGACAAGCAAACGCATATACAACCCGCGCCTTTCGTTTAGTCTATGAAGTATTGTACCTTACGGACATTAATTCAAGTTTAATTGGATTTCTCCATATTTTCCGCATGCTGAAGGGCTTTGTGTGGTTATATCCGCTGATTTTACACCAACCGTACACCAATCATCCAAAAAAGGCCTTGATATGACGAGATTTCCGCTTTCTTAT
>JAUNBY010000310.1 GCA_030526935.1 Clostridia bacterium | reverse complement strand
CACCCGCGTTTCAATCGACGAAACGCGGGTTATTTAAAATGACATATCGATTTATCAGCGCAAAACTCCTTTGATGCCCTCGGCCATGGCGCATAATATCAGGCAGCACGACGTTGCTCCCGCGTCGGGAACGCCTCGCGAGCGTTCGCCAAGCCTCGAGGCGCGCCCATATTTCGCAACCATATCAACGGTGGATTCACGTCCCTTTTCGGCGGCGGCTTTCATTTTATCAAGCGCTTCGGCGAAATCGCCGTCGGCGTTTTGCCTGAGCGCCTCAACCGCCGGATAAAGCGTGTCTACGAGCGTCTTATCTCCGGGTCTCGCATCCACAATATCGTACAGGTCGTTCATTCCGGCTTCGAGCATCTTGCAAAGAAGTCCTGCGTCTATAGTCTCGCTATCATCGCAGGCGTCGGACATCCCCATAAAGACAGTGCCGTATATAGGCCCCATCGAGCCGCCTATTTTGTTCAAAAGCACGCTTCCCAGGTCGAAAAGCCCGTCTGAAAATGACACCTCGTTAGAGCCCAGTTGATCGGCGTATATAGTAAAGCCCTTATTCATATTCATTCCGTGATCGCCGTCGCCGATCAGTCCGTCAACATCGCCAAGCATTTGCTTGTTGTCCTGAATGACTTTGACCATATTCAAAAGCACCGCGCGTCCGTCCTCATTATGGAAAATACCCATAAGCCTTCCTCCTAAAACTGTTTGAAGCCCACGCAATCTACGGGCATATCGATGAGCTGTTTAAGTTCATCGTCGAGCTTCATTACCGACAGCGTCGCGCCCATCATATCCAAAGACGTAAAGTAGTTGCCTACATATGAGCGACAGGTCTTTATGCCCTTTTCGTCGAGCAGTTTTTCTATCTCGCCATACAGCACGTAAAGCTCCATCACAGGCGTCGCTCCAAGCCCCGATATGAGCACCGCGACCTCGTCTCCGGCCTCAAACGGATAGTCGGGAAGCACAATATCGACCATGCGCTTTGCCATGCCCTTCGCGTCCTCAAGGGGACAGACCTCTATGCCCGGTTCCCCGTGATGGCCTATGCCCACTTCCATCGTGCCGTCGGCTATCTGAAAATTAGGATGTCCCACCGCGGGAAGCGTACAGGGCGTAAGGCCTATGCCAACGCTCCTGGTGTTGTCAATGGCCTTTTGAGCGGAGGCTATGACCTCGTCCAGGGAACCGCCCAGTTTTGCCCTCGCGCCGCCGCACTTCCACATGAATATCTCGCCCGCGACGCCGCGCCTCTTCTCGCGCTGATCGGCGGGAGCGGATGCGACGTCGTCGTTGGCTATGACGGTCTTGACGGTTATACCTTCACGCTTGGCCATTTTAGTCGCCATTTTGACGTTCATATTGTCGCCGGAATAGTTCCCGTACAGACAAGCTACGCCGGCTCCGCCATTCGCGGCTCTCATGGCTTCCAGAAACGCCACGGCCGTAGGAGAGGTACAGATTTCGCCGATGGCCGCGGCGTCGCACATGTTCTTGCCTACATATCCAATAAAAGCGGGTTTATGCCCGGATCCGCCGCCCGTAACGACGCCCACCTTTCCTTGAACCGGCGCGTCCCTGGCGGCTATTATTCCGCGCGAGTTGTCCTCGCTTGTGACGACCAGTTTCACAATATCCCCGTGGCACCTCGCGAATCCATACAGCATTTCATCGACGATATTGTCCGGATTGTTGAGTATACGCTGCATATAATATCCTCCCAACTTTATAAATATGAATTGCTAGCGGTTTATGAAGTAATCCACCGCGTACAGGAGCACGAGATGAACAGGGTAAAGCAGATAGAACAGCCATTTAGAGCCTTTTATTCCCGTGGACGTCTTTATATATATGAACGGCAGCGCCATTACCGCAAATGTCTGCGAAGAAAATCTGACGTTCATAAAAGAATAGCTTCCGCCCTGAGTTATGCCCCACCACAGCATATACCCCGCGATCCACACAAACGACGTTACCGGCCGGTCAATAAACGCGTAGAATAAAAGCATGAGGGCAATGCCTCTGTATCCATAGCTGAGGTTGTTCCTGAGAAGCCATACGAGAAGCACGAGCGCGCCGGTAAAAATGAACTTCTCATCGCGAATGCTCCAAATGAGCAATATGCCGATGCAAAGTGTAAACAGTATGTTCATAACCCTAAGGCTATACCAGAACCAGTTCAGCGCCGCGGATATCGTGAACGGCGTAAAGGATACGGCGTACATATTCGCGTTCATATGATTGAGCGCTATACAATATATCGGCTGACTTATTATCGCAAGTATGAATATCCTGAGCGCGTATTTGCCGGCGTTTTTGGTATATATGCTTCCAACCGCTATGCAATAAGCGAAAAGGGGAAACGATATACGCCCTACTATGCGCATCCAGGTTTGTCCCGGAAATACCGCCGCCCCCAGATGGTCGATGATCATTGTAATTATGGCAATGATTTTGATAAAACCCGTATCGTCGTTTAGCGCGATCCTCTTATTTGCCGCAGTCAAGCTAACACCTCCGGATATTTGATTTGAGCGTATCAATGGCTTTATCTGCCAATTTGCGGAAGCGTAGACCCTCCGTAGGGCATCGCGATGACGCTGCTATCGCTTCCAAGCTTCTTCGTAGCCGCCGCGAACGCCTCATCGATACTCGCGAATGGCTGCATAAATATGCTTTTTACGAATTCCGGCTCCATTTCGCTTACAAGGTACACATCCGCGTGTTCGAGGACCATCGCTATGGCCGCCGCCTTATGGCCTCCGAGCTGGAAATCTTTGCGTATGCGCTCTATCATGGACTTTGAGGTTTCGCTTGAAGTGAGCCACTGTTCGAATACTCTCTCGCCCAATCCTTCCTGGCACGCCCCTGCTAGTATTATTATCCCGCCGTCCTTAACCGCGTGCTTGGCGTTATCCAAAGCCTTTTGCGTCTGGTAGAGATTCAAATCCTTAGGAGCGCCTC
The DNA here is from genome assembly GCA_030526935.1 of Clostridia bacterium. Taxonomy (GTDB): domain Bacteria; phylum Bacillota; class Clostridia; order Christensenellales; family Aristaeellaceae; genus JAUNBY01. Next base: position 917 of record JAUNBY010000310.1, on the reverse strand, counting down.
CCTGAGAGACAATAACGATATCCGCCCTGTGAGGTATGGGCGTTGAGTACAACTTATCCAGGAAAGCGCAGCCCTCGCGATGAGCTTTGACTACGTCGCCCGCAACGGCTTTAACAATCTTCTTGTGCTCGTCGAGAACCACGTTTAAAATAAAGTCAACATGACAAAGCCTTTCCGCTTCTTCCAAATCCTCTCTTACGGGATTGCCTTCTAGTTTTCCGGCACACGCGTCATCGGACACCATCATACTGTGGTTGGATTGTATGGCGGCGCGCGTCGAGCATCCGGGCATTATGGCTTTAATTCCGGCGGAATACCCCGCGAAATAGTGGTATTCTATATTTCCAAGGCAAATGCGCCTGTCGGCTTCGGCGACCCTGCGCGTAATATCTATAGGCGTTCCCGACGAGGTATTCCCCATGTGTACGCAATCGTCGGGATCGGAATCCTCCATGCGAATCTGTGAGGCGGCAAACTGCCCGGCGAGCTTCGCGCGCTCTTCGTCGGACTGTCCGCGGTGGCTTCCGAGCGCGAATACGAGCGTTATGTCCTCCGGCCTCACGCCCGCTCCATAAAGGCGTTTTAAAAGCGCGGGCATAACCGCGTATGTTGGCATGGGGCGCGTTATGTCGCTTGTAATAATGGCGATCCTTTCTCCGGGCTTTACTATTTCTTCGACGCGCCCGGAGCCAATCGGATTCGACAGTGCCCTTTCAACCTCCGCTTCGCCTCCGTCACCGTGCTCGACGTCGTTGGGCTTTAGTATCGCGACTATTCTATCCGCGTCAACATCTACACTCTGGACGCCCTTTCCGTATCCGAATTCCAGCTTCATGCTCATCACCCCATGTTTTTTATATATACATGATACACTTTTTTCACCCTTACGTCAATAAAAACCGTTCGATTTATCACGC
>JAUNBY010000309.1 GCA_030526935.1 Clostridia bacterium | reverse complement strand
CGCGCCCCTACGGGTTCGTTGTAGTGCAACCCGCGAATACGCGCAACCCGCGCAAAACAAGCAAGGTTTGCGTAGGGGCGTCGCATTGCGCGCCCCTACGCCAGCCGTGCAGATAAATCCGCGCCCGACTGCCAACCTTCCCCCGCAAACCCTACTTCCCTTTATTATCCGTCTCGGGCGTCTGCGCGGGCGTTCCGGTTTCGGCTATGGAATCGCGCATGCGCGTGTCGGAAATGACGTTTTGCATCTGGTAATAGTCCATTACGCCCAGTTTTCCCTCGGTGAGCGCCTTTGCCATGGCCTTGGGCACCTCGGCTTCGGCCTCCACGACCTTGGCCCTCATCTCCTGAACGCTGGCCTTCATCTCCTGCTCGCGGGCGACGGCCATCGCGCGGCGTTCCTCGGCCTTGGCCTGAGCTATGCGCCTGTCGGCTTCCGCCTGATCCATCTGAAGCTGAGCGCCGACGTTTCTGCCAACGTCGACGTCGGCTATGTCTATTGAGAGTATCTCAAACGCCGTTCCCGCGTCAAGACCCTTTGAAAGCACGGTTCTGCTTATAAGGTCGGGGTTTTCCAGAACCTCCTTGTGGGTGGAAGCGGAGCCTACCGTCGTTACTATGCCCTCGCCGACGCGCGCTATTATGGTTTCTTCTCCCGCGCCGCCGACGAGCCTTTCGATATTGGCCCTGACGGTCACGCGCGCCTTCGCGCGAAGCTCTATGCCGTCCTTGGCTATCGCCGCGACGACGGGGGTTTCAATCACCTTGGGGTTGACCGACATCTGCACCGCCTGCAAAACGTCGCGGCCAGCGAGGTCGATGGCGCGGCAGTCGTCGAAGCTGAGCGGTATATTTGCCGATTGCGCGGCGATGAGCGCGTTTATCACGCGGTCCACGTTTCCTCCCGCGAGAAGATGCGCTTCCATCTCGTTCATGTTGACCTTGAGGCCCGCCTTCGTAGCCTTTATGAGCGGGAGAACTATCCTCGAGGGGTTGATCCTGCGAAACCTCATGCCTACGAGCGTGCCTATGCTCACGTGTACGCCCGAGGCCATGGCCGAGATCCACAGGCCAACGGGTACGAAGTTGAAGAAGAATATCAGAAATATGATTATGACGATTATGAGTATCATGGTGCCTATTAAAGATGCGTTCATTTGCTCCTCCTGTTATATGTTATTATTGCGAAAAGGGGCAACCGCCCGGGCGGTTGCCCCGTGGATAGTTACGCGGAAACAGCCGTATCTTCCTCCGGCGCTTCGTCGTACCAGCCCTCTATATCTTCCCAGTCCTCGAAATCCTCGAAGTCTTCGAAGCCTTCGTATTCCTCCCAGAGGTCCCAGTCCTCGGAATCGTATTCGTAATCGTCGTCGTCATAGGTGGAATACATTTCGGCGGACTGCATGGAATAAGTCATGAGCATCGTTATAAGTTCCGCCACGCCCGGAGCCTGCATAAGTTCGCCCAGGGCGGAAATGCCTACCGCGGTGGCTTCCGTCATCATCTGCTCGGACTGTTCTTCCGTAATTTCGGCGATATCTGTCACAGGCTTCGAGTCGATGATTTCAAAGGCGTCGGAGTCAAACGGGGAATTGGAGTAGCCTAAGTCTATGCCGAATTCGAAGTTTCCGTATGCCGGGGCGCTGGCCGAGACGGTGAGCCTGCCCGCGCGAGTGCTCACGCGGTCGGCTATGGAAGAAGAGCCGGTATATCCCAGATGGGCGGCGGCCATTTCTTCGCCGTTTATATCGGCTGCCATGTCAAACGAGATGGCGTTGTCCCCGGCGGACCTGTCGTAGTTAAAGCTCATGTCAATGCCGTAACTGTCCTCATACTCGCCGGCGCTGACGCTGATAACATAGCTGTGGCTCAAATCGTCGCCATCCTGGGTCTTGGTATAATCGGCCGTCATGACGAGCGCAACGTCGTCTATCACGGTATCCATGGTAACGGTCTGCCTGGCGTTTTCGCCCTCAATGAGCGAATCGCAGCGGACGGGAAGCGTAACGGTCATATCATCCTCGGTAACGGTTACGAGCATATATATGTACTCGGCGCCATTGCCATTGGATGTGTATTCCATATCCATCGTCATATCGGCGCCGGAGGCGCGTATAATGTCGCTGTACGAGCTTACGGGTTCCATGCCTTCGGCTTCCAGACCCTGCGATAGCAAGTTTATATAGCTTTCGAAAAACAGCCTGTAGTCCTCGTCATATTCGCCGTACAGTTCGAGGAACTTATCAAAGTCCTCCGCGGTCAGGCTGAACCTTTCCTTAGTGCCCGTGAACTGCTGGCCATACACCTCGAAGCTCTCCTCGCCCAGCGCTTCGTAGCGGTCGCCCAGATATTCGCCTAATTCGCGCAATATATCTTCTCCTATCGCCATCTGCTCGGAGTATGTCATTTGCGCCATATTGCTAATGATATTTACGTAGCTTACTATCATAGCCTGAGCATTCGCAATCATGGCCATATCCTCGTCCGTTCCGCCGATGCTGTCAACGGATAAGTCCGCGCTTTCCATGGCCGCCTGAACGAGCATCTCAATGTACTCGGGGCTTATTCCATAGGCGCTCGTCATGCCGTCGAGATAACCCACAATTCCCTCCTCGCCGTAGGTAATATAGGCTTTGGCTATCTCGTCGTTGCCGATGGCTGATATGGTCGCCAGATACCGCCCGTCCTGTTCGCCGATTTGCGCGTTCAAAGTCGCGCCAATGTTCATGTCGATGGCCTGTTCGCCGGGCTGTTCGAGCTTGAATTCGACATTTCCGATTGAGAAAGAGTACATCCTTCCCTCGGCGAACGACGCCATGGGGACGGCGACGAGTGAGAGAACCATGATAAGTGTAACGATGCGCCTGATAAGTTTCATGTGATAATCCTCCTGAAATAATAATTACTGTACTATCGTGAAAAGTGGCACCCGCCCTGACGGTTGCCCCGGGGCGCTTTACGCGGAAATGGCCGTATCCCCGGCAGGTTCTTCCGACCAGCCTTCTATGTCTTCCCAGTCCTCGTAATCGTAGCCGATGTCGTCATAGGTGGTGTACATTTCGGCGGACTGCATGGTGAAATTCATGAGCATCGTTATAATTTCCGCCATGCCCGGAGTCTGCATAAGTTCGCCAAGGGCGGAGATGCCAATAACGGTGGCTTCCGTCGTCATCTGCTCGGACTGTTCTTCCGTGATTTCGGCAATATCTATCACAGGCTTTGAGTCGATGATTTCAAAGGCGTCGGAGTCAAACGGGGAATTGGAGTAGCCCAGGTCAATGCCAAATTCGAAGCTTCCAAGCGTCGGGGCGTCAGCCGAGACGGTGAGCCTGCCCGCGCGAGTGCTCACGCGGTCGGCAATGGAGGAAGTTCCCGTATATCCCAGATGGGCGGCGCCAAGCGCATTGCCGTCGTTATCGACCGCTATGTCAAATGAAAACGCGTTTTCCTGGGCGGCCTTGTCGTATTCGATGTTCATGTTTACATTGTACCGGTCTTCATCCTCGCCGACGCTCATGCTCATGACGATATTTTCGTTTATCGAATCCTCGCCCCGCGCGGTAACGGTTGAATCAGCGCTCATGGAAATCGGAACATCTTCCATCACGGTATCCACGATGAAGCCTGTTCTGGCGTTTTCGCCCTCTATGAGAGTATAGATTTGCATGGGAATGGAGAAAGTCTCGTATTCCGAGGTCAGCGTCACGATCATATCCGCGTGGGCGGCGCTGGTTAAATCGGATATGTATTCAAAATCCATCGAAATATCGAAGCCCATGCTGCGGATATATTCGCTGTACGTGCTGACGGGTTCCATACCCATGGATTGCGTGACATAAGACAAAAGGCTTATAAAGCTATCGTAAAAAAGCTTACAATCCTCGTCGTATTCGCTTGA
>JAUNBY010000308.1 GCA_030526935.1 Clostridia bacterium | reverse complement strand
TAAACAAGTACTTGGAACACGTATATTTATCTTGACGACGGGCGGGTACGCGCGATGTCGAAAGGATTTTTAGATGAAAAGCTATAACGATGGTGTTGAAAGCGACAAAAAATCCGACAATGTCCGCGCCGAAACTGAAAATGCGGATTCGCGGCTGCTAAAGCGGCTTGCGGAGGATATGCAGGGCGGTACGGCAATATATCGCGTAGAGCGGGGAGCGATTTCCCCCGTCCGTTTGGCGGAGAACCTCGCCGGACTCGCCGGATACGGCATCGATGAATACAGGCGCATAGCCTTCGAAAACTGTATGGAGCATGTTTTTGAGGACGACCGTCCGCTGATTCTTAAAAGGGTAATGGATGCCGCCAATGAGCAAGGCGTTAATTCCCTGCGCTTCAGGATTAAGAGGAAAGACGGCGAGTGTATGTGGGTAAACGCCACATATTTGGCCTACGCGCAATCCGAAGGATGTTTTATGATTAAAGCGGCGTATCTGCCCGTGCCATTGGAAAATAAGCCTCAAAATACGAATGACGCGCTTATAAGCAACCTTCCCTGCGGCATATGCCTTTTCAAGCTTAAGGACGGCAAGTTCAGCCTTATGGCTTTAAATCCAGTAGTCGCCGACGTATTTGGCAACCGTCCGATTCAGGCCGATAAAGCGCTTGAAGAGATGTTTTCCTTCGTCCATCCCGACGACAGGGACGGTGTTTATGAATACCTCAGGCAATCCATGTATAAACGCGGAGGAAACTACGAATACCATTATCGCATTTGGAGCAAGAAGAAGAATGACTACATCTGGATAGAAATGCGCGCGAAATCCGTCCGTGAAAACGGCGAGACATTAATCTATGTCACCTACACCGACGTTACCGGCGCCGTAAGAATTCGCGACCGCCTGATGGAAACAATGCAGTCGTTGCGCACGGTATTAAATTACGGCAATATCGGCATGTGGAAGTATGTCATTGACGATCGGAAAATTTTTCGCTACCTCGGCGACAGCGCCGATACATGGAATACATACGACGAAGAACTGTACCCCGAAGATTTCGTTGCGCAAGACATCATTTACAGGGACGACTGCGAGGACTTTCTCGCCTGCTACAGAAGAATCGACGAGGGCGCCGAAAACAGCGAGTGTACGGTGCGAGCCATCGTAAGGGGCGTAAAGGAACATATATGGTTGCACATCTCTCTCGCCAGACAGGAGGATTCCGCCGATGGACACAGACAGGCGATAGGTCTGTATACCATCGTGGACGAGGAGATAAAGAGCATATCGAAGCTTGAACAGAGCCAGCAAATGATGCAGCTCGCCTGCGCCGCCTCCGATATGTCGGTGCTTGTCTACAATATCGACGAAGGCTCGGTTATATTGGATAAGCGGCTGCAGGAGCGTTACGGCCGGGATGAGAAAATATATGATTTCCCGCGGTTTTTTATCGATGGCGATTACCTCTATCCCGATGATAAAAGGGTATGCGCGGATAATCTCGCCCGCCTCGCGGCGGGGGAGAAAGAAGTGTGCTTCGACGTGCGCGCGCGGCAATCGGACGCGACGCTTCACTGGTTTCGCTTCAAGGGTACGCTTATAAAGAGCGGCTCGAATATGGAAAGGGTAGCCGTGATATCCGTGCAGCCGGTGGACACCGAAAAGGTCAAGGAGGCGCGCCTCGAACTTGAGCGCGAAAAGATGCGCAGCGCGCCGCAGAACCTCTTGTATTATTACATGGCGAACGTCACCAGAAATATCGTCGTCGAATACAGGGGATTTACCATGGGCAAGGAGCCGCAACAGGAATGCCCGGAGATGGACGCCTTCGTAAGGCAGGGTTACTCGCGGCTCACCTATGAGGAGGACAGGAAAAAGGCGGAGGGCTTTTACGACAGGGGACGGCTCGTCGAAAACTATAAAAAGGGAATTTTGCGCGAGGAATACGAAGCTCAGATGCCGTTTAAAAACGGATCCATAGGATGGGCTAAGCACCTGGTGGAGCTTTTGCAGGATCCCGTCAGCGGAGATATACTGCTGTATGAGTATGTGTACGACGTGAGCAGAGAGCGCATGATGGACGCGGTTTTGGAACTCGAATTGAACAGCGGCTATAAATTCCTGGGTTTTCTCGTGCCCAAGGAGGATCAGTTCACAATATTGCGGCTCGACAAGGGCGAGAAATATGATATGAAGGTAGTGCCCTTCAGGGAGTATATGAGGGAATACGCGCAAAAATGCGTACACCCGGAGGACGCGGAGCGCTTCTTAAGCCAGATACCCGGCGTGAATTTCGAAACCTGCGAAACGGGGCTGATTGAGGTTGTATACAGAACCGTCGACGAGGGCTGCGTTAAGCATTATAAGGGAACCGTATATACCTATGAGCGGGAAGGCAAGCGCCTGTGTACGCTCACCTGCCGCGATTATACCGCGATAATTCACGCGGAGGAAGAGGAGAAAACCAAGCTTGCCAACGCGCTTAAAAACGCGGAGGACGCGGCGAAGGCGAAAAGCGAATTTCTCGCGCGGATGAGCCACGACATGCGAACGCCTATAAACGCGATAGTGGGACTTACCTCGCTTACGATTGACGCCGCCCGCGATCCCGTTGAAATAATCGACAATATGACCAAGATGCGCACGGCGAGCGACTTTCTTCTCTCGCTCGTCAACGATATTCTGGATATGGCAAAAATTGAGGACAAATCCATCTCACTCAATTACGAGACGTATGTATACAGCGAGTTTCTCATGAACATGCGGGCGGTATTCGCGCCGCAGTGCGAGCAAAAAGGGATAACCCTGAAATTCAAGGAACCCAGGGTAAACCCCGTAATACGCTGCGATAAAAAGCGCCTCAATCAGATATTGTTCAACCTACTTTCAAACGCCGTCAAATACACGCCCGAAGGGGGTCTCGTCGAATACACGGTGAACAACCTCGTAATGGGCGGCGGACGGCTGGACGTCGATTTAATCGTTAAGGACAACGGCATAGGCATGAGCGAGGAATTCCAGAAGCATATGTTCGAGCCTTTCGCCCGCGAGCACAACGCCGTCACCGCGCAGCTTCAGGGAAGCGGACTGGGACTTAGCATAACGAAACAACTGGTGGAGCTCATGGGAGGAAAGATACGCGTTCAAAGCGAACGCGGGGTTGGGACGACGGTTACGGTAAGCCTTAGCTTCGAGTGCCTTAACGAAAACGCGGATGACGCGGTCGAGGAAGTGCGCAAGGATTTCGACGATGATTTTCTCGTAGGCAAAAAGGTGCTTCTCGCCGAGGACCATCCCCTGAACGCCGAGATAGCCGAGAGATTGCTTAAAAAAATGGGCATAACCACATTGTGGGCCGAAAATGGCAGGATTGCCGTGGATATGTTCGCGTATTCCAAGGCCAATGAAATAGACGCCATACTTATGGACATACGTATGCCCGAAATGTCTGGACTCGAGGCCGCGAAGGCCATACGCGCCATGGAGCGCGCGGACGCGAAAAGCGTTCCGATAATCGCGCTTTCCGCCAACGCCTATCCCGAAGATATCCGCGAAAGCGCAAAGTCGGGAATAAACGAGCATGTTTCAAAGCCTATCGAGTATTCCAGGCTCCGGAAAGTGTTGGAGAAGCATATAAGGCTTAACGGTTGATCGCGGACTGCGCCGGTTTCGGGATTAATTCAAAGAATTGGGCTTTTGGTACAAATCGGGTTAATGCATAATGAGTTTTATAACGACGCGTGAAGAAATGCGCCATCATGACAAAGAGCATATGTCTTTCCCACGCACAGTAAGTTCGGGATTCATAATCAGCCATGCCAAAACAGCCCTTACATTCTTCGAAGCACTGCTCGATTGGCCATCGTAAAATGGATGCTCTATCACGGCGCGCAATTTCAATGTC
>JAUNBY010000307.1 GCA_030526935.1 Clostridia bacterium | reverse complement strand
ATAAAGCGCGCGATAAGCATTTCGCATGTGCGACCTGCTCATCGCGCGCTTTATACTAACGCTTTACGCGTTTTTAAACTTCTTGTTGTTGCGCAGGAAGTCGACGTAGACCGCAAACAGTATGACCGCGCCTTTGATTATATACTGCCAGTCGGAATTTATGCCCATGAGGTTGAGGCCGTTATTGAGTATGCCTATGATCAAAACGCCTATGAGAGTGCCGCCGAGCCTTCCGGAGCCGCCCGCCATTGACGTTCCGCCGACGACGACCGCGGCTATGGCGTCCATTTCCGCGCCGTCGCCGGAGGTACAGGTGCCCGAATAAAGCCGCGAGGCGATGGTTATACCCGCGAGACCCGCCATGAGTCCGCTGAAGCTGTAGACGACGAGCTTGACCTTGGCGGTGTTGATGCCCGAGAACTTGGCGGCGGTGTCATTTCCGCCTACGGCGTAGATATGCCGTCCCAGCCTCGTTCGGTTGACGAAGAGCACCGAGACTATGAACACGACGAACATGGTGACGACGGGGGTCGGTATGCTTCCAACATAGCCCGCGCCCAGGAATTTCCAAGCGTCTGTCATGCAGCGTATGGGCCTTCCGCCGGAGAACACGTAAGCTATGCCCTTGGCGATGTTCATCGACGCCAGGGTGACGATGAAAGGCGGTATCTTGGTCTTGGCGATGACGACGCCGTTGAAAAGGCCGAAGAGGAGGCCGGAGAGTATGGCTATCAATATGCCTACGATTTCTGGCATTCCGCCCCATACGACCGCGCCCGCGCCGAGGCAGCCCGACATGGCGATGATGGAGCCTACGGACAGGTCGATGCCGCCCAGGATTATGACCATGGTCATTCCGCAGGCGAGAAGGAGGTTGGGCGCGCTTTGACGCAGGACGTTGAAGATATTGGTCTGCGTCAGAAACGTATTATGCGTGACCGGCCATATGTACAAAAACAGTATCATGCCGATCAGCGCGCAAAAAATTCCCAGATTATCTCTAAAGTAGCGCTTTACGCTTTTTGCGAATCTTTCAAGCATTTATGTATCCTCCTGAAGATTATTGTGCGGCGAGCTTCATGATAGCCTCCTGGCTCAAGTCCTTTTGCTGGATACAGCCGGTGATCGTTCCCTCGAACATGACGTAGACGCGGTCGGACATATTGATTATCTCTGGAAGTTCGGAGGAAATCATGATGATTGAAACCCCGAGCTTTGTGAGGTTGTTCATTATCTCGTATATTTCCGCCTTCGCGCCTACGTCTACGCCGCGCGTCGGTTCGTCCAGTATCAGGATTTTAGGGTCGGTGGCGAGCCAGCGGCCGATCATGACCTTTTGCTGGTTGCCGCCTGACAGATTGGAGACCACCTGTTCCTGTGATGGAGTTCTGGTGTTCATCTTGTCGATGAATTCCTGCGCGATTTCGGCCTCGCGTTTAGCGTCCACGCGCAGATGGCTTATGAACCTTTCCAGAACCTCTATCGTGGAATTGAAGCGAACGCTTTGCACGTGATACAGTCCCTGAAGCTTGCGGTTTTCCGGAACCATCGCTATGCCGTACTTCATGGCGTCAACGGCGTTATGAATCTTAACGGGTTTCCCCTCGAGATACACCTCTCCCGTGGAGCCCGGGGTAAGGCCGAAAAGACACTGCATGGTCTCGCTGCGACCCGCGCCAACCAGTCCGGCGAAGCCGACTATCTCGCCCCGGCGGATCTCGAAGGACACGTCCTTGACGCGCGAGCGGCTCTTTTTACCGTCGTTCAGCTTCTCGCAGCGCAGTATCACCTCATCGGAGGTCGCGTAGTCGCGAACGTAGTACTGGTCGAGTTCGCGGCCGACCATCATCGCGATCAATTCGTCCTTGGAGGTCGTAGCCACGTCGCGCGTACCTACGTATGAACCGTCGCGCAGAACCGTCACGCGGTCGCAGACTTCGCTAAGCTCGCTCATCTTGTGGGATATATATATAATGCCAACGCCCTGACTGGCGAGATTGCGCATTATGGCGAACAGGGACGCTACTTCCCTGTCGGAAATGGACGAGGTGGGTTCGTCCATGACGAGTATGCGGCAGTTGAAAGAGATGGCCTTTACTATCTCCACCATCTGCTGCTGGGCTATGCTCAGATTCGCGATGAGCATATCGGTATCGATTCCCAGCGCGAAGTTATCGAGCATCTTTTGTGACTCGTTGCTCATTTGCGTGTAGTTGACGCCGAACTTGCCCATTGGCTCGCGCCCGAGGAATATGTTTTCCGCGACCGTCATATATGGGACGAGGACAAGTTCCTGGTGAATAATGGAGATGCCGTTCGCCTGGGCGGAGTTGACGTCGGTTATCGAGACCTTCTTGCCGTCGATGAGTATTTCGCCCTCCTCGGGGTGATAAATGCCGCCAAGAACCTTGATAAGCGTCGATTTACCCGCGCCATTTTCGCCCAGCAGCGCGTGTATCTCTCCGGCTTTGAGCTGGAAATCGACGTTTTGAAGGGCTTTTACACCGGGAAACGATTTTGAGATGTTTTTCATTTCGAGCAGGTATTCGCTCACGCGCTTCACCACCGTTTCTTCTTCATGGGAAATTTGAAAGAGGGCTTTGCTCCGAAAGAACAAAGCCTCTTTGCGTCATTAACCGATAATTGGTCGATTTAGCGGACGAATGGCTTATTGCCAGCCGTCGGTGCCATAGTCGGCTACGTTGTCGGCGTTGATCATGAAGGTTTCGATGGGATAGCGCTCCTCGAGGGTCTCGCCATCCAGCCAGCGGTAGTAAAGCTCGGCTATGGTCTTGCCGATGGTTATCGGGGACTGCGCGCCGGAGCCGGTGATCGCGCCCTGAGCGATGAGGGCCTTTACGTCGGGGGAGCCGTCAACGCCGTAGATGAGGGCGCTGGAGCCGGCCGCCTCAGCCGCCGCGAAAGCGCCGAGAGCCGTCGGGTCGTTGCCGCCGAATATCGCCACGGCATTGGGATGCGCGGTCAGCGCGTCGGTGCCATTGAGGTTGCCCTGCTCCTGGTTGCCCATGCAGTCGATCTGGGCGACGACGTTGAATGTCACGCCGGAATCCGCGAGCGCCTGGAGGAAGCCGTCGGTACGGTCGACGACGGATTGCATCGTCGGGGAATCGAGGACGATTATGTCGCCGCCCTCGGGGCATTTCTCGACGAGATCTACGCCGCAGACATAGCCCGCGTTGTAGTTATCGCTTCCGGCGTAAGTGACGAGGTAGGACATTTCGGCGACCTCGGTGTCGAAACCGAACATCGGGATGCCCGCTTCCTGGAGCCTGTCAAGTCCCGGGATGACGCCTTCGCGATCGACGGGGTTGACGAACATGGCCTCGACGCCGCGGGAGATCATGTCCTCGATCTGGGAGATCTGGGTCTCGTTGCTGTTCTGGGGATCAAGGGAGATGAGCTCGTCGCCGTTGGCCTCGACGACTTCGCGGATAGCGCCTTCGAGCGCCACGAAGAAGGGGTTGGTGCCGTCCATGCAGGTATAGCCGATCAGCTTGCCCTCGGCGAACGCGCCCGCCGACAGACCAAGCGCCATGATGAGAACCAGTGCGATTGTCAGAATCTTTTTCATGATATCCCTCCTGTGAATAATTCTTACGTGTATCATTATAGTGATGTTATTCCGCTTTGTCAACTACGATTTTTTACGATAATTTTTTGCCTGTATGACCGGGAGTTTGACACTTCCTCATATTCAAGAGGATGCACGGACGCTTTAACAAGAAAAATTGCCATGGCCGTCAGCGATTAGCTTACGCCGCCCTCTCTGCCAGTCACTGCCGGCCGCCGTTCCATCCCGGCGTCATTCCTTCGGGCGGTTGACGACCACCTGGGGGAAGGGGATATTTATGCCACGCCGGTCGAACATGAGTTTTATCTCGCGGTTGAGATC
>JAUNBY010000306.1 GCA_030526935.1 Clostridia bacterium | reverse complement strand
GTAGTTTTCCACGATTCCGTTGTGAACGAGATATAATTCGTCGGTTCCATGCGGATGCGCGTTGTTAAACGACGGCTCGCCGTGCGTCGCCCAGCGCGTATGCCCAATCCCGCAATGTGATTTAATCGGGCGCTTTTCGAGTATATCCACTATGTTTTGAAGCCTGCCCTTTGCCTTTACAATTGACAATTCTCCGTTTTCAAAGACCGCAATGCCGGACGAGTCATATCCCCTGTATTCCAAAGCCGTTAATCCCGAAACGAGCCTTTCTACCGCGTCAGAATCTCCCGTGTATCCAATTATTCCACACATGGATAAAACCTCACTAACCCTGCGAGCGCGCGAAAACGCGCCCACGGGCAAAATTTTTATTATTCAAATGGCGCTTGCTCTGTTCTGCGGTCGCCCGCATATTTACAACGCGTCTAAGGATGGGCGCGTCCCACCCGAGCGGCATCCGCCGAATACTTCGATAACCGCTCCCCTCGTCAACTGCGATATCTCATTCGCAGTCCCGGCGCTTACAGGTAGCCTCGATTCAGCGCATAAGCATCCCTCCCCTTGCCACATTATAGCAGAGTATTGATAAGATTGGATAAATCCAACTACAATTAACGTTCTCTTGTTTTTTCGGAATTTGAAACGTGCTATAATCTATCGGAAAACGCACTTTCGCCGATCCCGGATATGTTGCCCGGACGGGTTTATTCGGGAATTGACGCGGAAGGTGGTTAAAACGATTGGAGGATATACCATGGCAGTCATTTCTATGAAGCAATTGCTCGAAGCAGGCGTCCACTTTGGACATCAGACCCGTCGCTGGAACCCGAAAATGGCTCAGTATATATTTACCGAGCGCAACGGCATCTACATTATCGACCTTCAAAAGACCGTTCGCAAGATCGACGACGCCTACATGTTCGTTCGCGATCTGGCGCTCGAAGGCAAGACCATACTTTTCGTCGGCACCAAGAAGCAGGCTCAGGAGTCCGTCGAGGTCGAGGCCAAAAGGTGCAATATGTTCTTCGTCAACAACCGCTGGCTGGGCGGTACGCTCACCAATTTCCGCACGATTCGCTCCCGCGTCGAACGCCTCAACGCCATCGACGCCATGGAGAAAAACGGCTCTTTCGAAGTGCTTCCCAAGAAGGAAGTCATAAAGCTTTGCGCCGAGCGCGAAAAGCTCGAGAAGAACCTGGGCGGAATCCGCGAAATGAAAAAACTTCCCAGCGCCCTTTTCATCGTCGATCCCCGCAAAGAGCGCATCGCCGTCGCCGAAGCCCGTATACTTGGAATTCCGATCGTCGCGATAGTCGATACCAACTGCGACCCCGACGAGATCGATTATGTCATCCCCGGCAATGACGACGCCATCCGCGCCGTTAAGCTCATCGCCGGTAAAATGGCCGACGCGGTTCTCGAAGGACGCCAGGGCGAGCAGGACGACATGGAGCAGGCCGTAGAAGCGGTAGCTGAAGCTTAATAAACAGTAAAACACGATCGGGAGGTTGTTTGATATGGAAATCAGCGCAAAAGTCGTTATGGAATTAAGAGGCCGCACCGGCGCGGGCATGATGGACTGCAAAAAGGCCCTGAAAGCCGTCGAGGGCGACATGGAAAAGGCTATAGATTATCTTCGTGAAAAAGGACTCGCCGCCGCCGCTAAAAAGCAAAGCCGCATAGCCGCCGAAGGTCTGGTCGCGGGCTACATCTGCGACGAGTGCAACGCTGGCGTTTTGCTCGAGGTCAACTGCGAAACCGACTTCGTCGCCAAGACCGACGAGTATAACGAGCTTTGCCAGGACATAGCCATGCAGATAGCGAAGGACGCTCCCGCCGACGTCGACGCGCTGCTGGCGCTAAAATACCTCAAGGACGAGTCGATGACCATAGCGGATCTCATCACCGCCAAGGTAGCCAAGATAGGCGAGAAAATCACCATTCGCCGCTTTGAGCGCTATTGCCCCGAAAATGGCATCGTTGACTGCTACATCCACATGGGCGGCAAGGTCGGCGTGCTCGTAGAAGCCGAGGGTCTTGAAAAGAGCGAAGAAGTATCAGAGGTCATTCACGACGTGGCGCTTCAGATAGCCGCCGCTTCCCCCGCCGTGGCGGAGGCCATAAGCCGTGATCAGATAGATCCCAGCCTTCTCGAGCACGAGAAGGAAATATTGATAGCCCAGGCTCGCAACGAAGGAAAGCCCGAGAAGATAATCGAGAAGATGGTAGAAGGCCGCATCGTCAAGTTCTACAAGGACGTTTGCCTGCTCGAGCAGCCCTTCGTAAAGGACGCCGATATGAACGTCGGCCAGATGATCGATAAAAAGGCCAAGGGTCTGAAGCTCGTCAAATTTACAAGGTATAAGATGGGCGATGGACTCGAGAAGAAGGTCTCCGACCTCGCGGCGGAAGTCGCCGAGCAGACCGCGGCAATGAAGAAGTAAGAAAACGACGGTTGTCTCGCTGGCACAGCGGGGCAACCTTTTTATTAAGCCGACGGAGGGATTATATGTATAAAAGGATAATACTCAAGCTATCGGGCGAAACGCTCGCCGACCCCGGCAACAGCCGCTGTTACGACGCAAAGAGGGTCGCTCTCGCCGCGAAAGCCATAGCAGAGATACAAAAACTCGGCGTAGAGTGCGGCATAGTCATAGGCGGCGGAAATATATGGAGAGGCCGCTTTACAGACGACATGAACCCTGTAAACGCCGACAATATGGGTATGCTCGCGACTGTCATGAACGCCATTTGCCTGATGGACGCGCTCAGAACCGAGGGAGTCAAAAGCGAGGTTTTTTCGGCGGTGCAGATGCTCAAGTTCGCGAAATTCTACACGGCGGGCGAAGTCGACGAATACCTGCGCTCTGGCGGCGTAGCGCTCCTGTCCGCCGGCACGGGAAATCCGTTTTTCACGACCGACACGGCGGCTGCCTTGAGAGCGGCTGAACTGTCGGCCGACGCGGTATTCAAGGGCACCAACGTCAAAGGTCTTTACGATAAGGATCCGAATAAGTACCCCGACGCCAAGTTCATCGCGGAGGCGACCTATGAGGACTGTATAAAAAACGGCTACAAGGTTATGGACTCGACCGCTTTCGACATATGCAAGAACAGAAACGTCGCGGCAATAAGGGTATTTAAGATGGACGAACTCGACAATATCATAAAGGTGTTAAAAGGCGAAGCTATCGGAACCACGATACACGCTTAAACAGGAGGAACATGGTAACATACGAAGATCTTAGAAAGAATAAGGATATAGACATATATATAACAAAGGCCGACGAATCCCTGGCGTCGCTTGGCTATACCGAGCACAGCTATCAGCACGTTACGCGCTGCGCAGAGACCGCCGCGTACATACTTGAAACCATGGGCTACGACAGGCACGACATAGAGGTGGTTCGCGTCGCGGCTTATCTGCACGACATAGGCAATCTCGTCAACCGCATAGACCATTCGCAGTCCGGCGCGCTGATGGCCTTTCGGATACTTACCGAAATGGGCATGGACACGCTCGACGTGGCTTCCGTCGTCACGGCGATAGGCAATCACGACGAAGGCACCGGAACCGCCGTAGATCACATAACGGCGGCGCTCATACTGGCCGACAAGACCGACGTCCGTCGCAGTCGCGTGAGGAATAACGATCCATCGACGTTTGATATACACGACCGCGTGAACTACTCCGTGGAAAAGTCCGTCATAAGGATTAACGAGAATAAGACGCTGATAAAACTGAAACTGTCGATAGACACGCACTACGGCTCCGTAATGGATTATTTCGAGATATTCCTCAATAGAATGGTGATGTGCAGAAAGGCCGCCGAAAAACTTGGCCTGCAATTTAAACTCATTATCAACGAGCAACAGTTGATATAAATCAGGCGACGCCCTTATGCTAATACCTGCGCTGCGGCGTCG
>JAUNBY010000305.1 GCA_030526935.1 Clostridia bacterium | reverse complement strand
GAGCACCGTCGCCTGGCACAAAAGTCCTTTGTCGGCGATAAAGCCGTAGGATTTATCCAGAATCGCGCGCATGAATTCACTTGTCTGCATACCGCCCTTCATGGGCATATCCGCCTGCTTATCCTTAACCATCTGACAGGCGATGTTGGCTGCGGCGCGTCCGCCGACCGGTTCGTCTACAAAGCGATAATTGCCGGCGTCCTCGTCAAACTGTTTAAGAAGCTCACGGGTTTTTTGTTCGTCTCCTATAAGGCAGGCGTTGATAACGCCCTTTCTTCTCGCTTCCACTACGGACAACAGTGCGTCGGCGTCGTGAGAGCCTGCCAGGGCTATGGTTTTCTTATGACCTGCGGAGGTTATGAACCGTTCAATTTCAGCAAAGTTTCGAAACATTGCTTCTCCTCCTAAAGTTGTTTTATTCGAGAGGGATCCTTAAGAGCTTCGCAGGCGTTGAGCGCTAACGATTGCATCTCGAATTCTCCCGGATAGATCACTACCGGCGCGATAAACGATACCCGCTCGCGAATAAGCCCGGTGACGCGAGCGGAATTGGCCACGCCGCCCGTCATGTATATCGCGTCCACATCGCCAGACAGCACCGCGCCCATCGCGGCTGTTTCCTTAGCGGTCTGGTAACACATGGCTTCCAGCGCCTCCCGCGCCTTTTCGTCCCCCTCGTCGATGCGCTTTTCAATGGTTCGTATGTCCATCTCGCCAAGGTAGGACATAAGCCCGCCATTTCCGTTAAGGCGGCGTCGAATCTGCTCGCGCGTGTATTCGCCGGAAAAGCACATATCTATGACGGGGCCTGTGGGGAGCGTTCCCGTTCGATTGGTGGAGAACGGCCCGTCTCCAAGTATTCCGTTATTGGCGTCTACCATGCGCCCGCGCTTATGGGCGACGACGGTTATGCCTCCGCCCATATGTATGCCTATCAGATTGAGCTTTTCATAATCCCTGTCGGTATCCCTCGCGTACTGCCGCGCCACGGCGCGATGGTTCAGCGCGTGAAAGCTCGAGCGCCTTGAAATTCCCATAAGGCCGCTATAGCGAGCCAGAGGTTCAAATTCGTCGGTGGTTGGAGGATCCACGGTGAGGGGTAGCCCTCCGCCTTCGCCGGCCAGGGCGCACGCGATCAAAAGTCCCAGATCAGTCGCGTGGTTTCCGTATTTCTCGCTGCGCGACATATCGAGCATCGCCTGATTTATGCGATAAGTACCGCCTTCCAGCGGGATAGTATGTCCGCCCCGCGTGACAACCGCGCCAAGCCGCTTAATATCAACCTCTTTTTGATCGAGAAGGCGCTTAATCGCCTCAAGCCTGAAGTCATACTGATCCCATATGGAGGAAAAGCTTCTGATCTGTTCGGCTTTATGCGGTATCGTTTCGCTGAAGACGCATGTCTCGTCGCGATAGTATGACACCTTCGTAGACGTAGAGCCAAGATTGATTGCAACTATTTCGTATGTCATCTTATCCCTCAGCCTTCCAGCCTGATTAGCTTCTCGTAGCGGGCGCTTATGGTTTCCTCTATGCGCTTTACATCCTCGTCGGTTACGTGCTTGAAGCGTCCCTGCATCTTAAGATACTCGCTCACGGGCTTAAGGGGCTTTTTATAATTCACGCTGTATTTGCCGTGGTCATATTCGTACAACAGCCACGCGCCGGTTTCCACGGCCTTGCGGCAAACCTCTATGGACTTCGCGGGGGGATAAGCCCAACCCGTCGGGCAGGGCGTGTGTACGTGTACGACGGACGGGCCGTCTGTGTCTTTGGCCTTTTGTATCTTTTTGCGAAGGTCGGTCAGGTTGGCTATGGAGGCGGTAGCCGCATAGGGTATATCGTGAGCGATGACTATGCTTATAAGGTCCTTGCGTCCGGAGAGCTTTCCTCCCGGGGTCGTCGTGGTGCTCGCGCCCATGGGCGTCGAGCTGGAGCCTTGAATTCCGGTGTTCATATAGGCTTCGTTGTCGTAGCATATGTACAAAACGCGGTCGCCGCGCTCTATCATGCCCGAGAGCGCCTGAAAGCCTATGTCGACCGTGCCGCCGTCGCCGGCGAAGCCCAGAACCGTCGTGTGGGTATTGCCCTGCACCTCGAGTCCCGCGCGTATGCCGGCCGCGTAAGCGGCGGTGTTTTCAAGATTGCCCTGAAATCCGGCGATTTTAAGGCCGGTCTCCCGCCCGAATCCGCAGAAAAGCGCCGAGCATCCCGGGGGGATGACAATAATCGTATCCTGTCCAAGGACGTCGAGCACGTTGCGTATTACAAGCTCCATGCCGCATCCGGCGCATGCGCTGACGCCGTGAGCTACCAGTCCCCTGGTTTCCGTTTCCAGCCTAAACATTCATTTCCACCTGCCTTATAGCGGTCGGGTCGCCCTTCAGGTCTATCCAGACAGGCTCCCGTGTATCGTTAGACGCGATGAGATCCCTGAAAACATTTTCAAGCGTGTACATGCTTATGTCCCTGCCGCCAAGCCCGGCGATATACCCCTTAACGGGGATATGGCCCGCCATCGCGGCCGATACCTCAGTCCAAAGCGGAGCGCCCTGCGCGCCGAGTCCGGCGGTGCGATCAACGACCGCCGCGCTTTTTACGCCCGCCAGAGCGGACTTTACCAAATCCGAAGGGAAGGGACGGAAGCATACGACTTTTAACGCGCCTGCCTTCACGCCTTCCTCGCGAAGTTTATCTACGACGTATTTAGCCGTTCCCGACATGGAACCGAGCGTCACAACGGCATATTGCGCGTCCTCCATCCTATAGCCCTCAACCCTTTCATGGCGACGCCCGAACAATTTCTCGAATTCGGCAAAGGTCTCGTCGAGCACCGTGCCCGCCGCCTCGAAGCCCAGCGCCTGCTGATAGCGCATTTCGGTAAGCTCGTCGGAGGGGGTGAGGTTATTTATGATGATTGGATCCAGGGGGTTCAAATAGGTGTTCTTGGGCGTATAGGGGCCTATGAATCCGTCTATCTCGGCCTGCTCGGGGATGGACAGCTTTTGCATGGAATGCGACAGGAAGAATCCGTCCAGGCATACCATCGCGGGGGTTTGTACGCGCGCATCCTCCGCCGCGCGATAGGCGCAGATAACCAGATCATAAACGTCCTGAACGTTTTCGCAGTATAATTGAAGCCATCCCGTATCGCGTACGGTCATCGTGTCCTGATGGTCGCACCACAAACTCCACGGAGAGACCAGCGCCCTGTTTACCACGGGCATAACTATCGGCATACGACATCCGGAGGCGATGCCCAGAACTTCCGCCATGAGCAGCAGTCCGACTGAAGATGTGGCCGTAGCCGCCCGCACTCCGGTCAGTTGCGCGCCTATGGCGGCGGACATAGCCGTGTGCTCCGATTCCACGCGGATATATTTGGCGTCAAGCTTGCCCTGATCGACCAGATCGGAAAGTTTCTCCGCGATGGAGCTTTGTGGGGTAATAGGGTAGGCCGATATGACCTGAACCCTGGCCATACGCATGGCTTCAACCGCCGCCGCGTTGCCGTCAAGCATTTTATATGCGGCCATTATGCTTCACCTCGCTCGTCAACCATTGTAATACAGTGTTTGGGACATTCGTTCGCGCAAATTCCGCAGCCCTTGCAGTAGTTCCAGTCGAACGTCACGCTCTCGACGCCCTCCTTGTGAACCTCGATGATGTCCGCAGGACAGCTTTTTTTGCATATACCGCAGCGTATGCACGCGTCGTAATCGACCTTGGGCCTTTCAAGCCGCCAGCTCCCCGTGTTAGCGGACATGAAGACGTTGGCGCAGGGGCCAAGGGCGTTAAAGCTCCTGAGTGTTTTCGTATGCGTCTGTTGCGGCCGCTGCATTTCTGTCACCCGCCTTTCCAAATACTTCCTTAAGCGCCGCCGCCACCGATTCGATTTTGACGACGCCGGTTTTTGCCAGCGCTCCAAG
>JAUNBY010000304.1:2799-3934 GCA_030526935.1 Clostridia bacterium | reverse complement strand
TGAATAATGACCGAGTTGGAAAAGTTGGATGCGGGACTTGAGTTCTGCGTTCTCGACAGAGAAGATGAAGGGGGGAGTCGGGGCGGCTTTGTCGTATAGAACAGCAGCGGATGGTCGTCAGAGCGCGTCCGCACAAGTCTCAACGCCCGTCTTCGCATTTCTTTTGCGCCATATCGCGTTGTCATCAGTCGGCGTAGCGCCACATTTCACGCCGAAGGCGTATCCCAAAGGGTCGCCCTCCTCCCTCCGCCTTGTCTGTCACGCTTTGAGCGACTCATATGCCGGCATCAGGTATCGCGTTATTCAAGTGTTCTCAGGAATTCCGACACTGTTTCGTCCGACGGTCTCATCCCCGTCCATATCTCCATCGCCCTTATCCCCTGACACGAACTCATCGCCCTTCCGCTATACGCTCTCAGTCCCAGGGCGCGCGCCGCGGGGAGAAGCTTTGCGTCGGGATTGGAATAGTTGACGTCGAAAACGACCGCGTCCGGAGGCAACTTTTTCAAGAAGTCGAGATCGGCGTAATCGTCAAAACCCACCTGACCAAGAACAGAGGCGTTTATAAACGCGTCGGCTTTTCCGGCGCATTCACTCAGCGCTTCATCCGTCAGCATATGACCTTCAAAGGCTTTTCCCATGCGCGATACAAGCCTTTCTGTTTCGTTCGGGAACAGGTTGAGCACGTCTACTTTTCGCACGCCGTTTATTAAAAGGTTGTAGGCTATAGACATCGCCACTCCTCCGGCGCCAACCAGCACCGCCCGCTTTCCGGCGAAATCTGCGCCGTTAAGCTGTAATGACTTTATAAAGCCCCATCCATCGGTGTTGTATCCAATCAACTTTCCGTTCCTGACTAAAACCGTGTTTACCGACATGCATTTTTCGGCGGATTCGTTCATTTCATCGCAGAAATCCATTATTCTGACCTTGTAGGGCATTGTCACGGTAAAGCCGTCGAGCGTATCGCGAAACATGTTCACAGTTGGAGCGAGTTGCTCAGCGCGCACATTGTATATTTTGAAAGACATCTCATGTCCGAGGCTGCGGCAAAAACAGTCATAGGCCGCCGGTAGCACCGAGTTGTGCATGTCTTGCGCCAAAAGTCCGAGTTTATAGTTCATAAAGTACACCT
>JAUNBY010000304.1:0-2789 GCA_030526935.1 Clostridia bacterium | reverse complement strand
AACCGCGCGCTCAGCGCGACACAATATCCGCAAATACGCAGCGCATCTCCTTGCCGCTCTTTATGAGCGCCGTACATCCGCCGCAGGTTCTGCAATGCTTTTTTATGCGCCCCAACTCAAGTATTTCGTTTGCGTAATCGGCGTCGGCTATCCATTGGCGACCGAATCCCGCAAAATCGAACCATCCGTCTTTTATGCCCCCTGCCGCGACCATGGGCGCGTAATCCCGCAGCCATGTAAATCCACTCGCGACGACAAGAAGACCCGGAACCTCCGCCTTTATTGTTCTGGCTGAGTTGAGCAACCTCTCCACGCCCTGCAGAGGATGTTCGGGCGGAACGACCCCTCCCCTGTCATACGGGCGAATCATGAAAGGCGTCACCGCCCCGATTCCCGACGATACGTTCAATACACAAACGCCAAGGGCGTAAAGCTCCGCCGCGAGTTTAAGTGGTTCAGATATGTCCTGCTTCAACGGATCGTTCATATCTGTTCCCCAACCATAGGGATATTTAAGACCGTCCATTACGTTCAGCCTGACAAAAACAGGTATAGCGACTTTTTCGCACACGAGCCGGACTATATCTTTTAAAAGTCGCGTCCTGTTTTCATATCCGCCGCCATACATGCCGGGGCGCTCATACGCGGAAAGAAGCTCGTTGAGAAGGTATCCGTGGCAGGCGCGTATGTCGATCGCGTCAAAGCCCGCGTTCTGAGCCAGTATTGCGGAATTGACGTAATCAGTTTTCAATTGCTCGATTTCATCGTCGGTAATGATATGACTGTTTTCCCTGGGAATCATCGGATTGTCCACGGCGCAAATCGCGAGATTTTTTCCATCGGGATTCGAGTATCGCCCTGAATGGGTCAGTTGGGCTACGACGAATGGCGCGCCATTTTGACGGATAACGTCGTTAAGCGCTTGAAAGGCCTTAACGGTCTCGCCGTTTATCCACATTTGCCGCGAACATGACCTTCCCTGCCCGTTTACCGATATCGACTCCATCCAAATGGTACCGGAGCCGCCATTAGCGAGATTGCGGTAGCGCTCAATGCTTCTGTCTGACGGAGCACCGTTGCCGCTTGAGTCAAATCCTTCAATAGGCTGCGCCAGAAGGCGGTTTTTTACTGTTTTGCCTCCTATATCAATACTTTCGCCAAGCGGCGCAATATCGCGCGAATATGGCACTGCGTGTTTCAGACGCGCGACGTCCTCAAGAAACTCGTCTTGCGACGCATATGAATAAGCCCTGTGTTGCAAATCGGTTCACCTTCCCCGTTATAAACGCGGCGGTCAGCCCGTTTTAAAGCTCTCCGCCGCGTTATTGTTATTAAGCCTTTTCCGCTTTAGGCGGGTGGCAGCGCGCGTGGCATATTTCATAAGCGCGCAGGCACTCGTCAAGCGTCTTTGCTTTTTCGATAATGGCGTTGGTCTCGTCTTCGGCAGCTTTTTCCTCGGCGGCGGAAGTAAGCAGGTTATCAAGCATTTCGGGCGCGAACTTAACGGCGCCGTCCATGTCCATGTGTATAATGTCTCCAGCCTTGACCTTCATTCCGGCTACCTCAACCTCCCCGTTAAGCTCGTAAATCATGGAAGGCGCCGTGGAAGCGATGGTGCCCGGTATCATCATCTGCATTCCGAATGACTTAAGCTCCTCAACGTCTCGTATCGCGCCGTTGCAGATCACGTTTTCAACGCCGAGTATATTGCATATATGCCCGTATTGGCCTCCGAAGTTGCTGTCCGCGTTGCGGGTTGGTTCCGGTTCGTCCACCTGAATTACAAGCGTAACGGGCTTGGGGCTTTCGTCTATGAGTCGGAGAAGGTCAAACCGCGTCGGACCCTGGAAGTCCTCCACCGGCAGTCCCACGCGCATAGTGACCGCGTAGCCCGCGCGGGGGCCGGCGTCCGAATTCTGGCATTTGAGAGTGCAGTCGGTGTACCATTTATCCTTGCGGGAGGCATAGGCGTCCATACGGCGGTGGCCGTCTTCGAGGCAAGCCGCGATAAAAGCGGACGGATAGGATTCGAGTCTGGCGATCTTTTCATTTCTGTTAGCGCTTGACATGTTAATTATCTCCTTTTCACTTTGTGCTGTACTTTTCTATGGCGTCCATATTCAGTTCTATTCCGAGTCCCGGGCCTTGCGGCACGTAGACAAAGCCGTCCGTTGCGATATCAATCCTTTGCGTCAGGAGTTCGTCGCGCAGCGGGTATATGTTTTGATCCATTTCCAAAAGCCCCCCGTTTGGAAGGGACGCAAGGAAGTGAAGGTTTGCCGCGAGACTTACCGCCGTTGAAAATACGTGGGGATTGCACGGAAGGTTGTGCGCCAGCGCCATTTCCGCTATGCGCGCGCATTCGGTAAGTCCGCCCGACCAGATGGCGTCTGGCTGCACTATGTCTACGGCGCGGCGCTCAATAAGCTCTCTGAAGCGATAAAAGCCTATCTCCGATTCGTAGCCCGCGACGGGCATATCCAGCGCTTCGGCAAGCTCGCGCGAACCTTCGATATTGTCCAGATGCAGCGGCTCCTCAAGCCAGTAAACGCCCATAGCCTGTAGCTTTTTGCCCATCTGTATCGCGGTGAATGTATTCCAGTTGTTGTTAGCGTCCACCATGATCTTAGCGCCGAACTCGTCAGCTACCGAGCAGCAGGCTTCGACTCGCTCCAGGTCTTCGTCGAGACGGTAGTTGCATTCCTGTGCGTAGGCCATATTGTGAAGCGGGGTCATTAGCACCTCCGGATTGCGGCCAATCTTGATCTTCGCATATTTAAAGCCTCTTT
>JAUNBY010000303.1 GCA_030526935.1 Clostridia bacterium | reverse complement strand
ATGAGCTACCTTTTTTTGCTTCTTTTTGGGGGGCAGTTGGGGTTTCAATCGGGGCTCATTTTATTTTTTCGGTCAAAAAGGCTGCCGCCACTTGACGCCTGACGCGGCGATGGCATAATATATGTCTTAAGGAACAGAATAACCGGCGCCAACGGCGCTTGAAGCACGAGGTTTAACGATGTCTGATATACGCTTGCTCGCGCTTGATCTCGATGGAACACTGACGAACAGCGATAAAGTTATAACCCCAATGACTAACGACGCCGTGCAAAAAGCCGCTCAATCAGGCGTGACGGTCGTACTCGCGAGCGGAAGACCCGTCATAGGCATTCAGCCTCTGGCGGACGTATTGCGCCTTGACAGGCACGGGGGATTCATACTCGCCTACAATGGCGGACAGATAGTCGATTGCAAGGCGCGAAAGGTCGTATATGAAAAACTCATCCCACAGCAGTATAACCGGCAGATTTGCGATATCGCGCGATCACTCGACGTGGCGGCGCTCACGTATGACGAGGTTGGCATAGTGACCGAGCGCCCTTTGGACAGATATGTATACATCGAATCGTACAACAACGCCATTCCCATAAAAAAAGTGGAAAACCTTGGAGAACATGTAACATGGTCTACGCCCAAGTTCATGGTCGTAGGGGAGCCGGAATCGCTCGCCGGCGCGTTGAAGGTCATTAAAAGGGAATTCGACGGGCGTTTGAACGCATTTCTTTCCACTCCCTATTTTATCGAAATCACGCCGCTGAATATTGAGAAGGCGAGCGCGCTTAACACGCTCGCTGCCATACTTGGAATTGCCCGCGAAAGCATAATGGCCATAGGCGACGGCTTTAACGATATTCCCATGCTCGAATTTGCGGGCGTTTCCGTCGCGATGGCAAACGCCTACCCGGAGGCGAAAGCCGTGTGCAAATATCAGACCGCATCGAACGACGAGGACGGCGTGGGTCTGGCCATAGAGCGCTTCATATTCGCAAATTGATTACCATAAGTTGTTCGTGGATTTATTGACTCGATATGTGTATAATCACATATGGAGTTGATGATATTATGGCATGTAAACGAAATATTATGCTCGCCGCCGCCATTATGTGCCTGGCGGGGGCGGGACTTGTGGCTTTTGCGGGACAAATGCCCGCCTATACGCCCAGAGCCATGCTCGCGGCGGCCGTCTTGCTGGGAATCGTGTATTTTTATTTCGGCGGGCGCGGAACGGTCAGCGTAAGCGAGGGCGGCGGATTTCTCGACGCCCGGAAGCCTGGCGCGAATATAAGCTTTAACGACGTCGCCGCGAACGCCGAGGCCGTAAGAAGCCTGCGGGAACTGGTCGAATATATAAACGATCCCGGAAAATTCAACCGCCTTGGCGCGAGAATGCCAAGGGGCGTATTGCTCTACGGCCCTCCCGGAACGGGTAAGACGCTTCTGGCAAGGGCGCTCGCCGGGGAAGCCGGAGTTCCCATATTCGCGATGTCCGGCTCCGACTTCGTGCAGATGTACGCCGGAGTAGGCGCGAGCCGCGTGAGGGCGCTGTTTAAAAAAGCCCGCAAATGCGGCAAGTGCGTCATATTCATAGACGAGATAGACGCCGTGGGTAAAAAGAGGCAGGACATGTCTTCCGACGAGCGCGACCAGACGCTTAACGCGCTGCTAAGCGAAATGTCGGGCTTCGATCCCGCCGACGGGACGATCGTCATAGCCGCGACCAACCGCATAGACGCGCTCGACGAGGCGCTTTTGCGTCCGGGCAGGTTCGACAGGCATATAGAAGTAGCCCTTCCCAGCCGCGACGAAAGGCTTGAGATACTGAAGCTTCACCTGAAAAACAAGCCCGCAAATGGCGACATAGACGTGGAAGCCCTCGCCGCGCAGACGGTATCCTTCAGCGGGGCGTCGCTCGGATCGATGATAAACGAGGCGGCCATACGGGCGGCTTCGCGGGGTCAAGCCCAGATATGCCAGCAGGATTTGCAGCGGGCTTTTATAACCACCATAGCGGGCAGCGATAAGCCCTCTATAAGCACGCGAAAGGAATTGGCCGTCATCGCCGTTCACGAAGCAGGTCACGCGCTCGCGTCGCGCCTTACGCTTCCCGAAGACAGAATAATGCGGGTGACGGTTCTCCCGACGTCCAAGGGCATGGCGGGATATAACCTGTCCATACCCGTCCAGAGCGCCGTGACCGACAAGGAGCGGCTTCTAAACCAGATAGGCGTTTTGCTCGCGGGACGCGCCGCGGAAATGCTCATCGGCGGAGAAAACGCCCTTACAAGCGGAGCCATGAACGATTTGAGCAAGGCGGCGGAATTGGCCTCGGCCATGGTCATGGACCTCGGAATGGCGTCCAAGCCCTGTCTTTCGATGCGGCAATTGTACAAGTCCACCGGGATTAACGACCAGCAGACGCTCTCTAATTGCGTAAAACTTCTCGACGAACAATTCGAGAGGGTGACCAGGCTCCTTGCCGACAATGTAACGGCGCTCATGGCCATATGCGAGGCGCTTATGGAATTTGAGACCATAGACGAGAATAAGCTTAACGAGATTATGAAAAACACGATGGCGGCCGCCGTATAAGCGGATGCTTTTCCTGTTTACAAGCCTGTCGAACGTTTCCCGCGTTTCGACAGGCTTATTCTTTTTTCGTCAAAGGATTCGCGCGAGCGTATCCAGAATTATCATCAGTACAACATTCGTAGGAGGCATGATTATGCTCATCCAAAAAAACGTTCAATCGGAGGTCGTGGTGAGGCTTCGCGGAGAGGTCGATCACATGCAGGCTCAACGCCTGAAGCCCGAAATTGACGAATTGCTTAAGAATCCCAGGGTCAAGCGTCTGGTATTTGAAATGGACGACGTAAGCTTTATGGACAGCTCCGGAATCGGCGTAATACTCGGGCGCTACCGGGTGATGAAAAAACGCGGCGGCACCGTGGCGGTCTCGGGTGTCGGGGGACATGTTGACAGGATATTCAAAATGGCGGGGCTGTACAAGCTCGTAGAAAAATTGGGCTGAGGTGAGAGTATGTCTATAGTAAATGAAATGAGAACCGATTTTCTGGCCTGCCCCGAAAACGAGGCTTTCGCCCGAATGGTGGTAAGCGCCTTTTTGTTGCCGCTAAACCCTACGCTTGAACAGCTGGGGGACGTAAAGACCTCGGTATCCGAGGCCGTGACAAACGCTATCGTCCACGGCTATAAGAACATGGGCGGCACCGTTCGCATAAAGGCGATGCTCTCCGACGCGAGCGAACTGACCGTCGACGTCATCGACAACGGCTGCGGGATTGCCGATATCGAAAAGGCGCGAACTCCGTTTTTTACGACGGAGGCGGGATACGAGAGAAGCGGAATGGGCTTTACGGTTATGGAAAGTTTCATGGACGAGGTAAGCGTTTGCTCGGAAGTTGGGCGCGGCACGACGGTCAGAATGCGCAAGAAGATAATAGCCGCCGGGCAAGACGCCCTCGAAGCTTGACTAATGACATCAACCAAAGCAACGCCCTTATAACCAGGGCGCAGTCGGGAGACGCCGGCGCGATGGCCGAAATGGTTGAGAACAACATAGCGCTCGTCAAATTCGTCATAAAGCGCTTCACAAACGCGGGCAGGGATTGGGAGGACATGTATCAGCTTGGCTGTATGGGGCTTGTAAAGGCCATACGCAACTTCGATATCTCCATAGGAGTGCGCTTTTCGACATACGCGGTTCCGGTAATACTTGGAGAAGTCAGACGCTTTATGAGAGACGACGGGCCAATGAGGGTGTCTCGCTCCATACGCGACAACGCCCGCGCCATAGCCGCGTACTGCGAGAAGGCGGAATCGGAATCGGGAACGCGCCCCTCAATAGACGATATAGCCGCGAACGTGGGACTTTCAAGGGAGGACGTGATACTGGCTATCGATTCGCTGAAGCCCACGATTTCGC
>JAUNBY010000302.1 GCA_030526935.1 Clostridia bacterium | reverse complement strand
GAGCGCGTTGCGCTCCCGCAATAACAGCATGGACATATCGCTAATTTATACAAACTTCCAGTCTATAACTACGCCGACGCGCAGCGATCTGCTGCGCGTCGGCGTAGTATTGTTTAAGAATCATTGCGACGGCTTCGGCTGACGCGAGAGGATGCCTAAATGGCAGTCGCCAAAAGCATGCTAAGCCGCTTTAGCCTCGTGAGCGCGGTGCGATTGGCGAACCTTAAGGGCGCGAAAAAACGCGCCCGAAATTCTTTCAGCTGAGTCTATATCACTGCCCGGAATCATACGCCTGCCACAGCGGGCGGTATTGCGCGACGTTGGCGGCGTGTTCCTCGGCGGTTCGCGCGAAGACCGTTTCGCCCTGTTCGGGGTCTCCGGCGCAGAAATAGAGATAACCCTCGTAGATGTAATCGGTATCGGGATGCAGCGCGGCCTCAATCGCGGCTCTCGAGGGATTGCATATCGGCCCCGCCGGAAGCCCGTCGCGGGTATAGGTGTTGTAGGGAGTATCGGAAGACAATTCCTCCGCTGTGAGTATCATTCGCTTGATGCCAAGCGGGTAGGAGACCGTCGCGTCGGACTCGAGGCGAATGCCCCTTTCCAGGCGGTTGTGGAACACCGCCGAGACCTTTGCGTAGTCGTCGAGCTTTCCGGCTTCCTTTTCGATTATGGAGGCCAGAATTATCGTCTGATCCTCGTCAAGCGTAGTCACAAACTCCACTTCGTCGGTTTCTTCCTCATCCTCGATTTCATTGCCGTTTTCGTCGAGCAGCACGTCTCCCGTATCGGCCTGATTAAACAGCGCGTCTATCACGGTATCCGTCTGCCTGAGCAGCGTTTGAATTATAGATTCGGCGGAGGCGTTCATGTAAACGCGGTAGGTGTCAGGTGCTAGATAGCCCTCGAGGGCGTAATCGCGCGAATCGAAATCATCGGTTTCGACGGCCCTTTCAAGCGCGTATGAGTAGTTTATAAACCGCTCGGCGTCATCGGCGAGCGTCAAAAACTCGTCTTTGTCGTCCAGGGCGTTGTTGGCGACGAGATAGTCGGCGATGTCTGTTATCGTCCACCCGGGTATTACGGTTATGGTTCGCTCGTTGGCGGCGGAGCCTTCGGTGAGCTTTTCGACGATGTCGTTTACCGTCATATCGCGCGAAAGAGGATAGCTGCCGTATTGTATCTTGGAGCCTACGCCCATGAACTGCACTATGTATTTAAACACGCCCTTGTTCTTGACGAGACCCGCGTTAAAAAGCGACTCGCCTATGGACGTTATCGACTGTCCGCTCGTTATCTCAAAATCGACGACGGTCGCGTCGGCGGGGTCGGGCGCGGCGAAAAGCTGGCTGTCGAGCGCCTGCCAGCCGCTATATACAAGCCCCACGACCACGATCACGGCGCACAGGCACACGAGCAGGGGCCTGAATATCCTCCACAGCCACGAATACCAGTAAAAGCCGTATTCCCTGTCATGCCTGAGCGTCCTTTGAGTATAGCGCCAGCGATCGCCTCCGGCGCGCCTGTCCTTGAATATGCCGGCCATATATTCCTCCGATTTTGAAGGTACGCGTATATTCTCGCCCGTCCGAAAACGCGGCGATATTCGTCATTTCTGGTTCCCGCGCGAAACCCGCATTTATTATATGACGTTTTGCGCGGGGAAAAGTTCAAATCTCGACAATAACGGGTAAAATCATCGGCGAGCGCTTTATATTGTCGTAGATATATTTCTGCGCCGCGTCGCGAACCTCGGCTTTGACGCGGTTCCAATCGGCGGGATCTATGCGTTCGTATGACTCGAACACCGCCCGCGCGGCCTCGCGCGTGCCCTCGACGAGCGAATCGGCCTCGCGCATGTAGACAAATCCACGCGAGATTATCTCCGGGCCGGAGACGACCATGCCGCTTATTCTCTCGACGGCGGCGATTATAACCAACAGGCCGTCCTGCGACAGATGCTTTCTGTCGCGCAGAACCACCGCTCCCACGTCGCCTATTCCAAGCCCGTCTATAAGCACCTCGCCCGAGGGTACGCTTCCGACTACGGCCAGCCTCGCGCGGTTGACCTCTATTATGTCCCCGGCGTTCACTATCTTCACGCGGTCATCCGGCATTCCCATCTGCCTGGCAAGCCGGGCGTGGTGGTGCAGATGCCTGTATTCGCCGTGCACCGGTATGAAAAAGCGGGGCTTCGCGAGCACATGTATCAGTTTCAGCTCCTCCTGACAGGCGTGTCCCGATACGTGAACGTCCTGTATGGCCTCGTAGATGACGTTCGCGCCGGTTCTGACGAGCTGATTTATCACGCGCGAAACCGATTTTTCGTTGCCGGGTATGGGAGTAGCCGAAACTATGACCATATCGGTCGGCTTTATCTCGAGCTTTTTATGCTCCGCGAACGCCATCCTCGCAAGCCCGCTCATCGGCTCTCCCTGGCTTCCAGTGGTTATGACGACTATCTCGTTATCCGGGTGGTTGTCCAGATCGTCTATGTTCAACAGCCGCCCTTCCGGGATTTTCAGCTCGCCCAGCTGCATGGCGACCTTGCTGATATTTATCATGCTGCGGCCCACGAGGCAAACCTTCCGGTTATACCTCACCGCCGAATCCACCACCTGCTGAACCCTGTGGACGTTGCTCGCGAACATCGCGACGATGACGCGCCCCGTCGCCTCGTTAAACAGGTTCATGAACGTCTCGCCCACCGTCTTTTCGGACATGGTATAGCCCGCCCGCTCGACATTTGTCGAATCGGCCATCAACAAAAGCACTCCCTCGCGCCCCAATTGCGCGAGCCTTCCCAGGTCGGTCACCTGATCGTCAATCGGCGTATAATCTATTTTGAAGTCTCCGGTAAATATTACGGTTCCGACCGGGCTTTTTATAGCGAGCATCACGGCTCCGGCGATCGAATGGCTTACGTTCATGAATTCAACGGTGAACGATTCGCATATCTCGACCACGTCGCCGGGACTGACGACGCGCAAATCGGTTCCCTGTATCCTGTGCTCGCGAAGTTTATGTTCTATGAGCGCGAGCGTGAGCCTTGTCGCGTATACCGGAGCGGGGAGATTTCGCAGAATGTAAGGCGAAGCGCCTATATGATCCTCATGCCCGTGGGTTACTATATAAGCGCGAATACGGGAGGCGTTTTTTGTAAGATATGTCACATCCGGTATCACCAGATCCACGCCGGGCATATCCTCGCTGGGGAACATCGAACCTATATCGACCACGATAATATCTTCGCCGTATTCAAATACGGTCATGTTCTTCCCTATTTCTCCAAGTCCTCCGAGTGGTACGATGCGAAGCTTTGCTTCGCCTGTTTTTTTGGCCGCCATTTTGTCCTCCTTCCTATTGATTGCCACAGTGTGTCGGCATAAGCGCTTATCCCGATACCACCCGGCTTCATCGCCGCGGGGCGGGCTTGCTTATGCTGAAACGATTCATACACCATTGTCGCACCGTTCGCCGACGACCCGGAAACCTTCGCTCCCGCACGTGCTTCATCGCCAAAAGGGTGCGTTGCCAACGCATACGTAAAAATGACCTGGGTCATTTTCTGCAATCTGATTTAATTATATCACGATTGGCGGCGGATGTGAATGAAAACTGAATATTTTACCAACAGGGCGGGTTGAGGGGGCGCAAAACGATAATCTATAAGACTTCCGCGCTAAATCTTGGCTAAGTCTGCTATAATACATGCGACTCACCTGCCCATGTTATATCACCGCCTTCACAATATTAACGAAAGGCGACGGAACCATTCGCGCGTCCAAAGACACTGCGAGTCCGCACTATACCATTGTAAGCATCGCGTCAATACGCGCGTTTCGCCACGCGCGAACGCCGCGGTCAACGCGGATTTACTATACTGTCGAAAGCGTAACGGAACGACTTTGCTATAATGTCGAAAGCGTCACGGACGGTACGCCT
>JAUNBY010000301.1 GCA_030526935.1 Clostridia bacterium | reverse complement strand
TATGAGAACATTACGTCGTTGGTTATGTCGATGTCGCTTATCGGTATTTCGCTTATTCCCTCGTATGTCGGGTTGTTTTTATCTTCAGACATGTTTATCACGCTCCGTGTCCATGCGTTTCGCAAGCTGTCAATGCTTTTTCTGAAGCCACTTCTCCACTTATAGTATAGCATTTGAGGGGGGTTTTAGCAAGAAAAATCACACAATAACCCTGCAATTTCCCTCCTATTTCAATGAATTTATTTGAATCAGGATGCGTTGCAATTTTCTCCGCTCCTTGGTATAATGAGTCGATGAAAAAGCGCCGGGGCGCGCGTCTCAAACGAAAAAACGGGGGTAGCCATGGAATTCAGTCATGTGCCGGTGATGCTTGGCGAATGCATCGACAATCTGTCCATAAAGCCGGGCGGCGTATATCTCGACGGCACGCTCGGGGGCGGCGGACATTCCGCCGCAATATTGCAAAACCTCGGTCCCGGGGGAAGGCTCATAGGCATAGACCGCGACCCGGAGGCGATACAGGCCGCCTGCGCGCGAATTGACGACGGGCGTTTCACACCCGTCAGGGGCAATTTTCACGACGCGGCGGATATACTCGCGTCTTTGGGCGTATCCGGCATAGACGGGGCGCTTTTGGATCTGGGCGTGTCGTCGAGGCAGCTTGACGAGGCGTCGCGCGGGTTTTCGTATCACGTAGACGCCCCTTTGGACATGCGAATGGACACGTCGGGGGAATTGACCGCGGCGGACATAGTAAACGAATGGCCTGAACGCGAAATTGCCAGGATACTGTATGAATACGGCGAGGAACGCTGGGCGGCGCGAATAGCCGCGATGATATGCGAAAGGCGCGAGCGCGGGCGCGTATCGACCACGGGGGAACTGGTAGGCATAATAGACGCGGCGATACCCCGCGCCGTCAGGTCGAAGGACGGCTCTCACCCCGCGAGGCGCACGTTTCAGGCGCTGCGCATCGCGGTCAACGACGAATTGGAGCCGCTTAAAAAGGCCCTCGAAGACATCGCGACGGCTCTCAACCCCGGCGGAAGGCTGGCGGTAATCGCGTTTCACTCGCTCGAGGACAGGATAGTCAAACAGACGTTTCGCGCTCTTTCCGACCCCTGCGAGTGCCCCAGGGACATTCCCGTATGCGTATGCGGAAAAAAGCCCGTCGTAAAACTCGTGACGAGAAAGCCCCTGAAGCCCTCGGACGCGGAATTGAAGGCCAACCCGCGTTCCCGAAGCGCGACTATGCGGGTATGCGAAAGGTTGAGAGGCGGTAATATATGAACGATATTAACGAACGCTCGCGAAAGACGCTCATCACGAGGCGCGCCGCCGTGCCGCTGCCGGCGTTTTTTCCCGACGCGACATATGGCGCGCTGCGCGGCTGCCCCGTGGAGGATCATCAAAGGGCGGAGCTTCGCGGGGTGGTAATGAACGCCTATCATCTAAGCGCGAAGCCCGGCGCGAAGGTCATAAAGGCGGTCGGAGGGCTTCACGCGTTCACGGCGTTCGATTGTCCCATACTCACCGATTCGGGCGGCTTTCAGCTCTATTCGCTCATACGCGAAAACCCCGCCTACGGGGAAATTCGCGATAACGAGATAATATTTCGCCCGGACATGGGCGCGGAAAAATTCATATACACCCCCGAAAAGTGCATACAGTCCCAATTGCGAATGGGAAGCGACATACTCATGGCGCTGGACGTATGCACAAGCCCCGACGACGACTGGCAAGCCCAGAGGCGCTCGGTCGATCTCACGATCAGGTGGGCCGCGCGCTGCAAAAAGCAATTCGAGCAATTGACCGCCAACATGAAGGACAAGCCGCTGCTTTTCGGAATTGTTCAGGGCGGAGCCGACAGGGCGCTGCGCATGGAATGCGGACAGGCGCTGGCAGAAATAGGCTTCGACGGCTACGGATTCGGCGGCTGGCCTCTGGGTCAGGACGGAAAAATAAGGCTCGACGTTCTGCGGTGGGCGGCGGAGGCTATGCCGGAGGGCTTCGTCAAATACGCCATGGGCCTCGGTCGTCCGGAGGAGATAGTCGAGCTTGTCGATATGGGATATTCGCTGTTCGACTGCGTGATCCCCACGCGCGAGGCGCGGCATCAGAGGCTTTACGTGTTCAAAAAGGGCGTAAACGCCGCAGCCGTGCGGCGCGGAGGGTTTTACTCGCATTATTACGCCGTGGACGACTCGCACGCCGCGCAAAGCGGCCCCGTCGATCCGGATTGCGATTGCGCATTGTGCGAAAACTATTCGCGGGCGTATCTGAGGCATCTGTTCAGGACGGGGGACGCTCAGGCGCACAGGCTCGCTACGGCGCATAATCTGCGGTTCTACGCGAGGCTCATGGAAATGCTGGGAGAATAACCGGCCCGTCCGCCGCCTGGCGAAAGCGGCGGTCAGGCTTTGGGGTACATCTCCTTTAATATGCCGCTAATCATATCCCATTTTCTTTCCATGTCGAGGACGAGTTTGAACTGGGTTTTGCAGCGGTCGAGGTTGTGCTCCGGGCGGTCTATGTGGTAATAGACGTCGCCCGATATATAATCGGTTAAAAAGCGAACGCCGCATTCGAGCGTCATGAGCTTGGCGCCGAGGGGGAGGGTCTGTTTTTCGATGTCCGTCAAAATATCGCCGCATGAAAACAGAAAGCCTTCGAGGTAGGCTCTGTACATACCAAGGGACATTTCGACGCGGTCGAGGTTTTTTTCGTCCTCCGCGGCGGTCGAAGCCCCGAAGCGTATGGAATCGCCGAAGTCGTTGGCGGCGAGGCCGGGCATGACGGTATCGAGGTCTATGACGCAAAGGGCGTCGCCCGTCGCGGCGTCGAAAAGGACGTTATTGAGCTTTGTGTCGTTATGCGTGACGCGCCGGGGAAGCTCGCCCGAATCGGTCATATCGACCATAACGCCCGCCTCCTCCTCGCGTGAAAGCGCGAAATCGACCTGCTCCGCGACCTCGCGAAGCCTTCCGAGGGGATCTTTTTTCATCGCCTCGCGCAGTTGAGCGTAGCGCGAGCGGGTGTTGTGAAAGCGGGGAATGGTTTCGCTGAGGAGGCTCGCGTCAAAGTCGGACAGGCGGCGCTGGAAATCCCCGAACGCGACGGCGCTTTTATAAAACGTCTTCTCGTCGCACGGAGCCTGAAAGCATACGCTGTCCTCCACAAAATCGTAGACGCGGTAATAATCCCCCTCCCGGGTTTTGATAAACGTCCCGCCGTTCCGCTCGGGTATGAGATTCAACACGCGCCGGGGATCCTTCTCGTTCGCGCGAAGCCATCCGGTGACGAGGGATATGTTCCTCATGAGCGCTTCGACGTCCGGAAAGGCTCTCGTGCTTATCCTCTGCAGAATATAGCGCCTGCGCGGTTGGGTTACGACCATATAAGTGTCGTTTACATGCCCGCTGCCGTAATGCTCGCATAAAACGACGCGCCCTTCTATCTCGAATCTCTCAAGTATATCCCTCAAGTCAATCGTCCTCAATTCGTCGTATAATCATTTGCGCCAGCCCGCGTCACATGAAACAGGTCGGCGATACGTCTGTCGCGACGAGGATGGCACAATATCAATATACACTGCCGTCAAAAATATGTCAAGAAGAAAAACGGCGTCATAAACCGCTTCTTCCCAAACTGTATCGGTCGCCGTTACGGAACACGCGGAAACATCGGGAATTTCCGATTCCGCGATCGAACGTATATCGGCCAGGATTGTGGAAGGGCAGACGCTGGCGGTAGACGCGGCCGCCGCAGCGACCAACACCAGCCGAGCGATACTCACGGCTGTCGAAGACTGCATAGCGGATGAGGCGCGGCGGGTGAGGTGCGCGCGCACGCCCGTATGCCTACCGCGCGGATTGCGGCCGACAGCGGGCGGCGCATTGGGAACGGCCAAACCAACGCTCGGCCGCAAACCCGCTGATTACAGGCCGGCGGGC
>JAUNBY010000300.1 GCA_030526935.1 Clostridia bacterium | reverse complement strand
TCTGCCTTCAGCCCTTCGGCTGCCTTCCCAACCACATAGTCGGCAGGGGAATGCTCAACGCCGTCAAGCGCAAGGCCCCCAACGCCAACATCGCGGCCATAGATTACGATTCGTCGCTGGCTCGGGTCAATCAGGAAAACAGGATAAAGCTCATGCTTTCGCAGGCTACGCCCACAAAACCCATATGGGCCGAGAGGCAAGCCGTCCCCGTCCCCGCCGACGAGCGCTACAGGCGACTGGCGGTCGAGCGCAATAATACCGGGATATAGCGCAATTTGGGCGCGATGCCCCGCCGATTTGACACGGGAGGCACATTGTGCTATCATTTACGGGTGATGGAGGAACGCGCCTTGTATGATAAGTTGCGCCTGTTTTTAAGCGGGTATCGGGAAATAGCCATGTACGTCGTATTCGGCGTTTTGACGACGCTCGTCAACTGGCTGACGTATTACGCTCTGACCAGAGCTTTGGCGGTGGATGTTACGCCCGCCAACGCGCTCGCCTGGGTGACGTCGGTTTTATTCGCGTACTTTACAAACAGGCGCTGGGTGTTCAAAAGCGCGGCCGCGGGCTTTAAGGCGGTGACCCGGGAATTGGGCGCGTTTTTTTCGGGCAGGATATTCACGGGACTGCTGGACATAGCCCTTTTATACCTTGCGGTGAGATGGGGATTCAGCGACGTGATTTCCAAGGCCGTGATAAACGTGATAGTCATCGCCGCGAATTACGCGATAAGCAAGTCGCTCGTCTTCAGGAAATGAGGTAATCAGTTGGCCGGCTGGATAGAGCTTATTAATGAAATAAACGCGTGCGAAGGGTGCGAATTGTGCCGCCGCAGGACGTATGCCGTCGTGGGCGAGGGCAATCCCGACGCGGAACTGATGTTTATCGGGGAAGGCCCCGGCGAGGACGAGGACAGGCTCGCCCGCCCCTTTGTCGGAGCCTCCGGACAGCTTCTGACGGCCATGATAGAGGCCATTGGACTCAGGCGTCGCGACGTTTACATCGCGAATATCGTAAAATGCCGCCCTCCGGGAAACCGCACGCCGTCGCCACAGGAGGCGGAAGCCTGCCTGGGATTTCTCAGGCGGCAGGTGCAACTCGTCAGGCCGGAAATAATCGTATTGCTTGGCGCTACCGCGGCAAAATATACGATAGGACAGGACGTGCGCATACGCCGCGACCATGGGACGTGGTCGCGCCGCGCCGGGGTCGATATGATGCCGACTTTTCACCCTTCCGCGCTTTTGCGCGACGAGAGTCAGAAGGCCGACGCGTGGCGCGATTTTCTGTCGGTAAAAAAAAGACTCGACGAGGTGACGAATGGCAAATACGGCGGTTGACACAGGCGCGGAAAACATCAAAATTGACGGCCTTAATCGCGACCTGCGCGATTTCATCGACGGTATCTACGGCGCGCACACGAAGGCGCTCGTATTTGGCGACGGCAAAGCGGGAAGCGAAATTATGCTCGTAGGAGAGGCTCCCGGAGAGCAGGAGGCCATACGGGGCAAACCCTTCGTGGGACGCGCCGGTAAAAACCTCGATTTCTTTCTCGAAAAAACGGGATTTTCCAGGGATGAGATGTATATCACAAACGTCGTCAAATTCAGGCCGGTCAAGGTCTCCAAGGCGGGGAACAACGTAAACCGCGCGCCGACGCGCGAGGAGATAGCGCTTTTTCTGCCGTGGCTAAGGCGCGAGATAGACATCATACGCCCGCGATGCGTCGTCGCGCTGGGCAACACCGCGCTTCAGGCGCTTATGGGGCGCGGATGCGTCATAGGCGACGCGCATGGGACTTTTCATAAAGCCGGGGATATTCTCGTCTTCGCCATTTATCATCCGGCGTCCATTATTTACAATCGCTCCCTCGCGGACGCGTACGAGGCCGACCTGCGAACGCTTGCCCTGTGGCGGCAACATTTAACCAAAACGCCCAATTGAGACGCCCAAACGCGCGTTTTGCGGGTTGCGCGTTTCGAACGATGAGAGTATAATAGAATGGCGTATAGCGATTATATACGCTTAAGGAGATGTGCGATGCGCAGAAAAAGAGTCACCGGAAGGTTCTACGTGTTCGTCGTGCTTCTTTTGACAGGCGCGTATTTTATTTTGAGGGAACTGATACCCGAGGTTTCGCAGGAGGCCATCGTCACCATGGCGAACGCCACTTTGACCCAGACGGTAGACGCGGTCATAATGCGAAACGAGGTGGTAACGTCGTACGAGGGCAACGGGCAGATCGTCTTCATCGCCTCGGAAGGCCAGCAGGTCGTCGCGGGCGACGAGATATGCGAGGTGTACTCGGCGGGCTACGCCGAAAGGGAAATGGAAAGGCTCGAAACCGTCCGCCAGTCCATACGAACCTATCACGAGAGCATTTTGGACAATATTGTCGATCAGCAGCTCGATTTGAGGGAGAGGCAGGTCGAGGATATAGCGCTTCAGCTCAAGGCTCTTATAAACAATAAGTCCGGCGGAAGCCTCGCCAATCTCGAAAAGCAGCTTGAGTCGGCGATGTCCCTCAGACACGAGTATTTAAGGCAGAACCGCCGCGACGACCTCAGGCTTAACCAGCTTTACGAGGAAGAGGAAAAGCGCCTCAACGCCATATCGACGTGGAAAACCGTCGCCACCGCGCCCATAAACGGCCAGGTCAGCTTCTACCTCGACGGATACGAGGACTATCTGTCGCCGGCTAACCTCTCGAGCGTTACCATCGACGATTTGCGGGCCGTACTAGCCGGAAGAAAGCCCGAGACAAACACGACCAGCCGCCTGCAAACGAGCATATTCCGCGTGGTTTCCACTGACAGCTGGTATATATACCTTCTGTCGAGGGACACGACATGGAACCCCGTAAACGATCAGGAGTATTCCTTCCAGATGGCGGGCTTTTCCGACCTGGCGTTCGCGGGAACAGTGGTTCAGATACAAAAGACCGACAGCGAGGTCATGTGCGTCATTCAGGTTCAAGGCTCTATGGGGCCGCTCATCAACAGGCGCAGCGGCACGGCGGCCATTGGCGCGTATATGTCGGGGTTGTCGGTTCCCAGAAGGGCGGTCGCGACGCAGGGCAATCAAACCGGCGTCTGGCTCACCGACGATGCCGGCGGAACCTTTATACCCGTCGAGGTCCTTTCGACGGACGATTATAACGCGCTCGTCGAACCGATTACTCAGGGTACGCTCTATGTGGGACAGCGCGTAAAAGTGCAATAGGGGGACGGCTTTTGGCTGGAGTGATAGACAATATAATAGCCTGCCGCAGGGCGCTTGACGAGGTGTCGGATTCTGTGGAGATACTCGCGGTGACGAAAAATCACGAGGCGAGCGTCGCTAACCTCGCTTATGAGGCGGGAATTATGCGAATTGGTGAAAATCGCGTCCAGGAATTGATGCAGAAATTACCAATGCTCAATCCCTTATATTCCATTGATTTAATTGGACAATTGCAGACAAATAAAGTAAAATATATACTAAACGCCGTTAGTCGCGTTCAGTCGCTCGACAGAATGTCGCTTGCCCTTGAGATCGATAAGCGATGCAAACAGGCGGGTATAGTTATGCCCTGCCTGGTCGAAGTGCGGATGGATAAGGCCGAGGCGAGAGCGGGCGTGGAACCGGATGAGCTCGCGGACTTCATAAAAGAAGCGTCGCGTCTGAGGGGCATATCCATCGAGGGCCTTATGGCGGTGATGCCCATAGCGGACGATCCCGAGGACGTAAGGCCGTTGTTCAGACGGATGCGGCAAATATTCGAGCGCGAGCGGGACAGGGCGATAGACGGGGTAAAGATCGAATGCCTGTCGATGGGCATGTCTCACGATTATCTCGTGGCGGCCCAGGAGGGCGCGACGCAGGTGAGGCTGGGAAGCGTCATATTCGGTTCGCGCTAATGGAAATATAGGAGGTTGGCATATGGCCGGTCGCTTTAGCAAAATACTTGAATTTA
>JAUNBY010000299.1 GCA_030526935.1 Clostridia bacterium | reverse complement strand
GATTGTTGGGTTAACTTGCTTGGGTTGATGACATTGCCCCAGAGGGGAAGGCAAACTGGTTATAAGACTTGAACCCGCGCGCATGATACGATGCGCGTTTTTTATTTTTGGCGCGGTGCGTTATCCGAAAAACACAGAAAGGGGTGTAAGCCGTGACAAACAAACAACGCGCGTTTTGCGATGAATATCTCATAGACCGCAACGCTACGCGGGCGTATCTGGCGGCTTATCCCCATGTGAAATCGTCGGAGGTCGCGAGAAAAGCCGGAAGTCGATTGTTGACTAATGTTGACGTTGACGAGTACATCAAAGCCCGCATGGAGGAGATAAGCGCCGGGAAGGTCGCTCAGGCTCAGGAGGTCATGGAGTACCTTACGGCGGTGCTTCGGGGCGAAAGCGCGGCGGAAATCGTCGTGGTCGAGGGACAGGGCGACGGCATATCGCGGGCGCGGCGGGTGCAAAAGCTCCCTGACGAAAAAGAAAGGCTCAAGGCCGCCGAATTGCTCGCCAAGAGATACGGCCTGTTCACCGAGAACGTGAAGATCGCCGGCGGACTGGTTACCATCGTGGACGACATTCCGGACGACGCGGAGGCGGAAAAATGACGAACGCCGTCAGAACGCCTCTGAGGGGGCTTATAGCGCCTTCGTTCTACGGGGTGCACAGATGTATCAAGGCGGGCGAATACGCCGAAATTTGGCTAAAAGGAGGGCGCGGGAGCGCCAAATCGTCGTTCGTGTCCGTGGAGATCGTCCTTGGGATGCTCCGCGACCCCGAAGCCAGCGCCATAATTTACCGCAAGGTCGCGAACACGCTGAGGGATTCGGTCTATGCGCAAATGCTCTGGGCGATAGACGCGCTGGGCGCGGGGGTGCTGTTTCAGCGAAAATTATCGCCCATGGAACTCATCTACCGCCCTACGGGGCAGAAGATAGTGTTCCGGGGCGCGGACGATCCCGGCAAGTCGAAGTCGATGAAGCTCAAGAGCGGATATTTCGGCTTTCTCTGGTTCGAGGAGCTTACCGAGTTCTCGGGGCCTGACGACATAACGACCATCAAGGCGAGCGTCATAAGAGGGGGAGGAAAGGCCGTGACGTTTTACAGCTATAACCCGCCGGTGAGCGCCCGCAACTGGGTAAACGAGGAGGCGCTTAAGAGCGTGCCGGGCAGGCTCGTTCACCACAGCGACTACAGGGGCGTACCCCGCGAGTGGCTGGGGGAAAGCTTCATCGCCGGGGCCGAGGCGCTCAGGGACGCCAACGAGCGCGCCTATCGTCACACGTACTTAGGCGAGGTCACCGGAACCGGCGGGCAGGTGTTTGAAAACGTGGAGGCGCGGGAGGTGTCAGACGGGGAAATCGCGGGCGTCGGCGGCGTGTACATGGGGCTTGACTTTGGATGGTATCCGGATCCGGTGCACTGGGTGAAATGCGCGTATTCGCCGGGGCGGCGCGAGTTGATCATATTCGACGAGTTCCGCGCGGTGAAGCTGGGGGATTACGAGCTGTTCAAGGTGCTGACCGCCCAAAAGGGCGTGACGGCGGCGGATGAGATCATCTGCGACAATTACGAGAAGTCCATACACGATTTAAGGGCATACGGCCTCAGATGCGTCGCGGCGGCCAAAGGCCCGGGAAGCGTGGATACGGGCATAAGGTGGCTGCAGGGGCTGAGGAGGATAACCATAGACCCCAGGCGCTGCCCGCACGCGGCGAAAGAATTTCTCGAGTACGAATACGAGCGGGACAGGTTGGGCGTGGTCGTGGCGTCGTATCCCGATAAGGACAATCACGCCATAGACGCCGTCAGGTACGCCCTGAACCGCGTCTGGCTGACGAGGGGGCTGTAGGACATGTGGCAAAGGTTCATAAGCTGGGTAAAAAGACTGTTCGGCAAGGCTGCGGTAAAGGTCCCCGACCTCGACAGGTTTGCCCGGCAATACGAGGACATAACAGGCGAGAACATAACCGCGACGATCTGCAATAAGCTGGCCGCGCTGACACTGGGCGACAGTACGCTTGAAGTGAACGGAGGCGGCAGGCGCGCGGCGCTGATCGGGGAGGCGCTTGACGGAGTGTGGCGCGACGCGGGATGGATCACCGCGCAAGCGCTGGGCAAGGGCGGCAAGGTGCTCGTTCCCGTGGTGGCGCAAGGCGGGGTGACGGTGAGCGTCATCGACCAGGACAGGCTGTTCGTGACCGAAATGAGGGGCAGGCGCATGACCTCGGCGACGGTGCTCGCCGACGCCGCGGTCATCGAGGACAGAACCTACTATCGCTGGATGGATTACACCATGGACGAAAAGGGCAATCAGTTCATACGCTCAAGAGCCACAAACGAGATGGGCGGGGAGGTTCCGCTGGGCGTGGCGCCGGCATGGGCGGACATAGCCGCCGAGGTGGGCGTGGGCGCGACGGACAGGCTGTTACTTGCCGTGGTCAGGTGCCCGCGCGACAACCGCCGGGGCGACAGGCTGTACGGCGTGCCCGCCACCTACGGGGCCGAGAGGGAGATAGAGGAGATTGTCGAGCATCTGAACGTATACAGGCGGGAGTACAGGCTGTCGCGGATGATGCTGGGGCTGGACAGCACATTGTGGGCGGCGAAGGGCGACTTCTCGACTTTGACGGCCACGACGATAGACCAGGTGCGCCGCACGGTGCAGGACAGCGACGACCCGTTCATACCAAGCCCCAAGGCGAGCCTCAACGACAAGAGCGGCTGGGATGTGTACGCACCCGCCATACGCTACGAGGCGATGGAGGCGCGGCTGCAAAGCCTGTACAGGCGGCTTGAGAAGGCCTGCGGGCTGTCGCAGGGGATACTTACGGAAAGGCAGCAGCAGAACTACTCGAACCGCGACGAGGTGCGCGCCGCCATGTACGATACCTACAGCGTGATAAGGGGTATGCGCGACGCGTGGGAGGACGCGCTTGACGATTTGGCTTACGCCGTGGACGTGCTGGCGGAAAGGTTCGCGCTTACGCCCGCCGGCGCCAGAGGGCAGTACGAGATAGCCGTAGACTGGGATACGAGCATGATCGAATCGAGCGCGGAGAGCTTCGCGCAGCTGTCGGAACTGCAAAGCCGCGGCATGGTGTCGAAGGCCGAATTGCGCCAGTGGGTGCGGGGCGGGACGCTCGAGGAGGCTAAGCGGGCCGTGGATGAAATAGCGGGAGAGATGGACGCGCTGGCGGAACTGATGCCGGGAGGCGGGGACGACGACGGGGACGGCGCGGAGGATGAAGAGGACAAAGGCGGGGATAGCTGATGCTGTCGCCCGGGGAATTTGAGAAACTGGCCGAGACCTTCGCCAGGCGCATGGACGGCATAGCGGGCGAATACCTGAAGCTGATGGGCGAGCATCTGCGGGATCTGGGAAAGCTCACGCCCAGCGACGTACACCGGCTGGCAGAACTAAAGCGGATGGGCGTAAACGTCGATTGGATAAAGGCCGAAATAGCCAGGGCCATGGGAGCGATGGCGAAGGACGTCGAGGCGGCGTTTAAGCGGATGGCCGAGAGGGAATACCAGCTGGCGGGCGCGCTTTACGGGGAGGCCAGGCAAGTACCGCTGAGGGATAACGCGGCGCTGATGAGGGCTGTCAGGGCGCAGATACGCCAGACGGTGGGAACC
Organism: Clostridia bacterium; assembly: GCA_030526935.1. GTDB lineage: Bacteria > Bacillota > Clostridia > Christensenellales > Aristaeellaceae > JAUNBY01. The sequence goes on along the minus strand of JAUNBY010000299.1, from coordinate 323 downwards.
CTCGCCAATCTGAGCAATACGACGGTGGTATCAGACGCCTACAAAGACGCCGTAAGCCGGGCGATACAGGCGGTGCAAAGCGGGGTAGCCGACTACAACAGCGCCATACGCCGCGAGGTGAGACAGGCGGGGCGGCAGGGGTTGCAGGTGCGGTACGCGAGCGGGCACAAGCGCAGGCTGGACAGCGCGGTTCGAATGAACGTGCTGGATGGCGTCAGACAGCTCAATCAGGACGTGATGCGGCAGGTGGGCAGGGAGTTTGGCGCGAACGGCGTGGAACTGTCGGCTCACGCGCTGTGCGCGCAGGATCATCTTCCCTATCA